>NZ_CAUTUT010000013.1:0-82439 GCF_963541955.1 Hoylesella pleuritidis
GATTTACACTCGGATATTTCTGATTAGTTTTGGTTGTTCTATGGTTATAAATACTATATGCGAATGTACCCATACAGGAAGAAATAGTCTTTTTAGTTGTTTCGGTGGTATAGAATCTGTTACAGATGATGAAATCAAGGAGTGTTCTGCCGCGTTCTTTGCCGGATACGATATTACATTGGGCAGTTTCTCAGCGTCTACTGGTATCCGTTATGAGCATACTCGTAGCAAATATTACCAATTTAAAGTATTTAATAAGTCACAGAGTCCCAAATATAATGAATGGTTTCCATCTGTTTCTTTTGGATATTGTCACAACCGTACGGCTTTTCGTATTAGTTATACTACTGAAACACGGCGACCTGCTTACGAAAATCTGTCAGGTAATAGATTATATAATGATGAATACGTTTATGAAGGAGGGAATCCGCTTCTGCGTTTTTCAAAGATTCATACGTTGTCATTAGAAGCTCAATATCGCCGTTTTACTCTTCTGTCTACCTATGCTGATATACATAATGATATCGTTTGGTTGGATCAGCTATATGGTGAAAAGGCAGTTCTTTACACGCCGGTGAATATTCCACGGCGGATGAGATTCCATATGCTGCTGACTTTTGCACATCGGATTCGGTGTTGGCAACCTCGTTATAGTATTGGATTGAGTAAACAGATTCTCAATTTGTCAGAGCAGGGCATCGATAGTCCATTAGGGAAACCTTACTGGATGTTTAAATTTTACAATACATTCCATCTATCTAAAAGTTTCTGGTTAGAGTTGAAATATGGATGTTTTACAACAGGCAATGAATTGACGATGTATAACAAGGCGAGTCATATTCTTTCTGTACTTGCGTATAAGTATTTTCTCAAAGATAAACTTTCTGTTCGTTTGAAGATCAATGATATTCTCAAAACTCATCACAATAAAAATATCTATCAAGGTATTAATATGATGATAAATCGAACTGCTTATCTTGACACGCGCAGCATCAGTCTCACATTTGCTTATCGCTTTAATACTGCGGATAGCAAGTATAAAGGAACAGGAGCGGGGAAAAGAGAGAAAAAAAGGTTATGATAGTGATAGAAAGTTACCTTGGCTTTTATCTCTCTGATAATTTCAATCCTCTTACAGGCTTATCGAAAAGTTGAGTATTAATATTATTATGAATAATAGCAATAAAGTGAAATCTCATTATTATTGTGTGTAAAATTATAATAAATTATGAGCACTTCTTCCGTATTGACATATTATTTTTTTATATTTGCAAATAATTTTTAATTATGTCATTTCAGATGAAATCAAAGATATTGATCTGTATTTTCCTTTTTGCTTGGGTGAAAATAGCTGTGGGGCAGGGGCTTACGAATGTAGAGAAAGCACGCTCGCTGAATGGACAGACGAGCCGATTATTGGAGATATTAGCTGCCACTGGTGATTCTGCTGTTTATTATTCTACTGCAATGGATGCTGTTAAGACAGCAATGTTGTGTGATTTTTATGATAGTAAACCCGACGGGCGAGGTACGGTGAAACCGTTGTTTCGGACGTCGAATGCGAAGCGACTGGGGCCGATCAGAGACCGACTAGTGGAAGGGGGATTGTTTTACTATAATCATCGGCGCAATGATGAGGCAATGAAAGCATTCGAGTTGTATATTGAAACGGCGGGAAAGCCACTGTTTAAAGACGCAGGACAGGAGTTGGGATTAGTGACTTATTATGCAGGTTTGCTGTCGTACGGGATGAAAGACTATGCTAAAGCTGAGTATTATACAGATTTGGCGTTGCGAAATCCGAACTATGCACGGGATGCAGCCGAAGTGAAAATCAATTGTATGAGGGACCAATTGGCGAGCAAGGGTGATTCGATGAGGTATGTTAAAGCACTTACCGAATTACACAAAAAGGCTCCGGAAAACAATAATTATTTCTCAATGCTGGTTGAATATTATACTTCACCAGGGCGGCAAGACGATTTGGAGCGGTTTGTTAAGAATGAATTGCAGCGTGATTCAACCAATAAGACACTATGGGTGTTACGGGGCGAGGCCGAGATGAAACGTCGTGAGTGGGATCGGGCGATTGCATCTTACAGACGGTCGGTAGTTCTTGACTCAATGCTTGTGCCCTCCTTATATAATATCGGAATCTGTTTCTGCTCCAAAGCGATGGCTATGAAAGACTCGCTTGTAGACAAACGAGGACGACTTACAAAAGTTGCCCGTGTAGCGATCAGGAATCAGTTTGGGGCAGCCTTACCGTATTTGGAACGGGTACGGCAGTTAGATCCCAATCGAAAAATGGTAGACTGGGCAATACCGTTGTATCAGATCTATTTTGTTTTGGAAGATAAAGACAAGGTTGATCAGTTAGAGCCGTTGCTTCGGCAAAATGAAGATCAAATGGGAGAGGATAAAGAGACGAAAAAATGAGAGGATTACTGACGATTGCAATACTGATATTTTGTGTCTTCGGAGCTGCTGCCCAGAAGAAAGAAATAGCCCTTGCAAAGGATTGGGTGAAGAAAGGAACAAATCTTCCCCAAGCTGAACAGATGATGAGAAAACTACTTGGCGACAGTGTCAACCGTACGAATGAGAAGATCTGGATAGTGCTTTTCGAGGCGATTAAGAAGCAATACGACCAGGGAAACGAGCGGCTCTATCTTCGGCAATCTTGTGATACCGCGACGCTGTTCGTGCTCGGCAAAAAGATGTTTACCATTTTGGAGGGGCTCGATTCGCTTGATTCGCGTCCTGATGCAAAGGGACGAGTACGCCCGAAACTGCGAGATAAGAATGCAGAACTGCTGAATGACTATCGTGTCAATCTATTTAACGGCGGTGTATATTTCATCAATAAGCATGCTTATGGAGATGCTTATGACTTCTTTCATACCTATTTAGATTGTGCCGATCAACCGCTTTTCACGCGTTATCAGTATGCTGAAAGAGACAAACAGATGCCGCAGGCTGCTTATTGGGCCGTTTATTGTGGCTATAAGCTGAAAAATCCGTTGGCCACTTTGCGTCACGCAGACCTGGCTTTGAAAGATACGGTGCATCATAATTATATGTTACAATACCTTGCAGAGACTTATAAAATAGAAAAAGACACAACTCGCTATATTGAAATGTTGAAAGAAGGCTTTGAGAAATATCCTAAATTTCCATTCTTTTTTTCTCGACTTATTGCATATTATTCAGATAAAAGTGATTTGACCAAAGCGATGGAGGTGACCGACAGGGCCTTGGCGGTAGATAGTACGAGTGTTATTTTTCGTTTCGCTAAGAGTTCTCTGTTGCTGGGAATAGGTCGTTATTCAGAGTGTATACGGCTGTGTGATGAGCTGATAGCCGCTAACGACAGCCTTGCCGATGCTTATTTGAATGCCGGCTTGGCGTATTTTGATCAGGGAGTAGAACTCGACAAGAGCACACAGGTATCTGCACGGCGTAAGCAAGCTATTTTAACGTATTATCAGAAAGCCTTGCCATACTTAGAAAAATATCGTGCGCTTGTGCCGGAGCAATGGAATAAGTGGGGAATCCCACTTTATACGATTTATTTGAATCTCAATATGGGTAAAGAGTTTGATGAAATAGACCGAATGTTGAAAAGTGACCGATAGAGAATTAATATGAAGATGGATATTAGACAGACATTAGATAAGTTGGGCTTTGCCGATTTGAATGCGATGCAGAAGAATGTGTCAGATGCCTTTCTACATTCGGATAAAGACATAATAGTACTCTCGCCCACAGGATCGGGTAAAACCTTGGCCTATCTGCTGCCATTGATGCAAATCCTCGATGCTGCGAGCAGTGAGGTACAGGCTGTCGTTATTGTTCCCGGACGTGAATTGGCCTTGCAGTCGGCTATGGTGCATCAAAGCTTAGGTAGTGGACTGCGGTCTTGTGCCTGCTATGGAGGTAGGATGACTATAGATGAGCATCGTACGCTGAAACAGGTGAAACCGCAGATCATCTTTGCAACACCAGGGCGTTTGAATGATCATCTCGACAAGGGAAATATCAGTCCTGGTGCAGTTAAATTCCTGATTATCGATGAGTTCGACAAGTGTTTGGAGATGGGATTTAACGAGGAAATGAAAGCGATCATAGAGAAATTACCGTATATCGAGCGCAGAGTGTTGTTATCGGCGACCGACGCTGAGTTAGTCCCGAAGTTTGTTCATATAGGTCATAGCATCCGAATTGATTATTCAGATACCGACAACCAAGTGCCCGAACGTGTACATATATATAAGGTGTCGAGTTCGGAGAAAGATAAATTAGATACGTTGAATGGTTTGTTGCGCAGTCTCGGCAATGGCAGCAGTATTGTTTTCTTGAATTATCGGGATAGTATAGAGCGCACTGATAACTATCTTGTAGAGCAGGGATTTACGACAAGTATATTACATGGAGGAATGGATCAGAAGATGCGCGAGAATGCTCTATATAAGTTTTCAAATGGTTCGGCTAATATACTTGTCAGCACAGACTTGGCGTCTCGGGGGCTTGATATTCCCGATATAGATAATATTATTCATTATCATTTACCTGAAAGCCAGCAGGGATACGTACATCGGGTGGGACGTACGGCCCGCTGGAAGAAATCGGGTAGAACCTTTTTCATCTTGGGACCAAACGAAATAATGCCTGAGTACATTCACGACGAACCGGAAGTTTATGCAATCCCGACGGAATTACCTCCCCCATCACTCCCTCGGATGGCTACGTTGTATATCGGAAAAGGAAAGAAAGATAAAATAAGCAGAGGCGATATTGTTGGTTTTCTGTGTCGAAAAGGTGGCTTAAAAGGTTCTGATATCGGACGCATCGATGTGAAAGAACGCTATGCTTATGTTGCTATTGCGCGTGAAAAAGCAGATCATCTGCTTGTACGGATAGCTGGTGAAAAAATCAAAGGTGTCAAAACCATCGTAGAATCTGTGCGATAATATGATAACCGAAGTAAAGCTTTGGCAACATTCATAAATTCACAGCTTCTCATTTGCAGTTAATCACCGTGCAATTAACTGTTAATCATCTTCTAAGTAAGCGTTAATCATCGTGTAACTAACGGTTAATCACACTGCGATCAACATCAAATAACCGTGCGTTTAACGGTTAATTGCACAGTAAAAAGAATCCTATCACATTACGCCTCTTCTTATTTTCTCCATTCACCTCTTGTGACTTCCGATAAATTTCGTACCTTTGTAACATTTAAGAGTTGACAGATTGGATTTCCAACGCATTATAATGAACGTATGTTTCGCCCGTAATTTTATTGCTGGCCTGTGCTTCATAGCATCGGTTATCACGTTGGTATCGTGCTCAGCTACCAAGTTTATACCGGAGAAAGCCTATCTTTTGGAGCGGGTAAAAATCAAATCGACTGACAAAACACTGAATACCGCCTATTTAGAACCGTATATTCGGCAGAAGACCAACTCACGATGGTTCTCTCTTTTTAAAGTTCCGATGGGAGCTTATGCACTCTCCGGGCGCGACACCACACGCTGGATCAACCGTACACTGCAACATATCGGCGAACGACCGGTGATTTTCGATACACTACAAGCACGGCTCTCGTGTAACGATTTGCGCACAGCTTTACAGAATATGGGCTATATGAATGCCACAGTCGATCTCAAAACGCACGTCCGCGGCAAACGACTCAAAGCTATTTATACACTTCAGCCCGGCGAGCCTTTCCGTATCGGGACAATTAAATACGATATTCAAGACACATTGATAGCCCGTATCCTCAACCTGAACAGCCCGCAAAAACAAGGTCTGAAACCTGGGATGCAGTTCACCGTAGACCATCTTGACGCCGAGCGCAAGCGTCTAACAACACTTCTGATGGATAGTGGTTACTATCGCTTTCATAAAGATTTCATTCAGTATGAGGCCGACTCAACTCGCCAAAGCAAGCAAGTCGATCTCACACTACGTCTTTTGAAATATCGTACTACAAGTGAATCGCCCGAGACTTTGCATCCACGCTACACCATTCATCAAGTGAATTATCTGAGCAACGACTCCACACGGCTCCACCTCCGACGTCGAGTCTTAGAGCATAACACGGCTATCAAGACGGGCGAACCTTTCTGTGCAGCCGACTTACAACGCACATATAACAACTTTGCAAGGCTTCAAGCCGTTCGATTTACCAATATCCGGTTTGTCGAACAACCCGATACGACACTCTTGGATTGCAACATTCAGATTAGCACCAACAAACCTTCGACACTCTCTTTTCTGCCCGAAGGTACCAATACTGCGGGAGATTTCGGAGCCGCTGCATCTTTAACGTATGAGAATCGCAATCTTTTCAGGGGTAGCGAAACATTCAGCGTGCAGCTGCGCGGCGCTTTCGAGGCCATCACCGGACTTGAAGGCTATCAGAATAACAACTATAAAGAGTACAGCGTTGAGACCCGATTGGGATTCCCCCGATTTGTAGCGCCCCTCCTTTCGCGGGCTTTTCAACGTCGGAGTAGCGCCACCTCAGAGCTGGCTTTGAGTTGGAACTTGCAGAATCGACCGGAGTTTCATCGTCGAGTCTTCTCTGCCTCGTGGCGATATAACTGGACAGAGCCTCGCTATCATACGTCATACAGATTAGACATTATCGATCTCAACTACGTCTATATGCCCTGGATCAGCGAGACCTTCAAGCAGAATTATCTCGATAATGCCACGAGTCGCAACGCTATTCTACGTTACAATTACGAAGATCTGTTTGTGATGAAAATCGGATTCGGTCTCACTTACAACAACGGAGTCAATGTTCTTCGGGCCAATGTAGAATCGGCGGGTAATCTGCTCAATGCTGTTTCACGTCTCACAGAGATGAAAAGGAACAGCAACGGACAATACACCTTATTTAATATTGCCTATGCCCAATACACGAAATTTGATTTCGACTACACCCATTTACTGCGTTTCGACACTCATAATCTGCTCGCTCTGCACGCGGGAATAGGTTTGGCGTATCCTTATGGCAACAGTAAAGTATTGCCGTTTGAGAAAAGATATTTCTCGGGTGGAGCCAATTCGGTGCGTGGATGGGGTGTACGCGGACTCGGACCGGGCAAGTTTCGCGGAACAGATGGTGCCATCGACTTCATCAATCAGACCGGAGATATGAAGATAGATTTGAATGCCGAGCTACGCACTTACCTCTTTTGGAAATTCGACGGGGCCTTTTTCATTGATGCAGGAAACATTTGGACGCTCCGTAATTACGCTGATCAGCCCGGCGGACAGTTTAAGATCAACGAGTTTTACAAGCAAATTGCCGTGGCCTACGGACTGGGATTGCGTCTCAATTTCAATTATTTCATTCTGCGACTCGATATGGGTGTGAAAGCCGTTAACCCTGCTTACACTATTCGCAAAGAACATTTTCCCCTCTTTCATCCGCGTTATGCCCGCGACGTTTCATTTCATTTCGCCGTCGGTCTGCCGTTCTGAGAATATGGAAGTGCAGTTAAATGCACCATCCATCGACCATTTCGACACACCACGGGGAGCTGAAAATCAGCCTTATTAACAAATTGTCCTGCATTGCCTACGGTGTCCATACGCAGGTAGTGACTGACAGTAAGAGATACGATGGCCGTAGAATCGCCGAGGCCGAACTTGATATCATTGATCTGATGACTTGCTCCCTCATCTTGCGCACGCAGAATATCCACATCAGATTGCTGCACATTGGTAGATGCAAAACGTAGCCACGATTCCGATTCGGGCGTACAATAAGGCAAAGCCTGCTTGAATTGCCAATTATAATAATGTGTAGCAAACGAGTCAACAACTGCTTTCAGTTGACTGTCAGTATCTGAACGACTGCACGAAATGAGATTCACTATTGTGAGAAACAAGATGATTGCAACTGCCGAACAATGCTGAATGTGATGAATATAACGCATATAAAAACCTTAAAATATCGCCAAAGGTAAAGAAAATGCTTGGTATTTCCAACGCTTTTACTTACTTTTGTCCATAAAAAAGAATGAAATGCTGAAGTTTATATCATTCGGCAGCGGGAGCAGTGGCAACTGTTACCTCCTCTATACCGAATCAGACGGACTCTTGATAGATGCAGGTATCGGTGTGCGTACGCTGAAAAAGTATTTTAAAGATCGCGGTCTGTCATTCTCAAATATACATCATATCATCATTACTCACGACCATGCAGATCACGTTAAGTCCGTAGGCAGCCTGAGTCGAGACTACGGAATTCCTGTATTTGCTACACATCAAGTGCACGCAGGCATTGAACGCAACTATTGCGTAAGGCATAAAATCGCTGCGGAATACGTGAAAGTAATCGAGAAGGGCATACCTTTTCACTTAGGAGATTTCGAGATTCGTCCTTTTGAAGTACCTCACGACAGCAGCGATAATGTAGGTTATCAGATCAAATATGGCAATACCGTCTTCTGTTTAATGACCGATATAGGACACATAACGGATGAGATGAAAGAAATGATCAGCACTGCCCACTATCTGATTATCGAAGCAAACCACGACCGCGAAATGCTGATGGAAGGCCCATATCCACAACATCTCAAAGAGCGCGTCATCGGACCGACCGGTCATTTATGCAATGGAGATTGTGCAAAGGCCATTGCCGAGAACGTTACTGAGAGTCTGAAACACGTGTGGTTATGCCATCTGAGCGAAGAGAACAATCATCCTGAACTGGCTCGCAAGACAGTTGAACAGATTCTTCGCAGTTACGGCATCGTCGCAGGCAAAGATTTTGCTTTGGATATATTGAAAAGAAAAATGCCGAGTGAAATTTATGAGATTGGTGAATGACGAAAAATAAGGAATCAAAAATGAAAGTTTATCTCTCGATATCCTTCTCATTCAGCATTGCAATCAATCTTTCATCTTTCATTCTTCAGCTCCCATCCCAATGAGCAAATAACCCAATCGATAAAGATTGAACAGGAAAACAGATGGGTGTTTGCCACAAAGTCGCTGCCGCCAAACCGATTGTCGATAACGAAATAAGGCTAAGAAAAGGGATGCAAAACCGTATCTTTGCATCCATTCGGCCATAGTAAGCAAAGCAGAATAACCTCTGAGTTGATTGCGAAAAGCAGCCAACGTGTCGAGTGCTTCTTCTGTTTTCGCGATGAATGCGGCATTATCGTCGTATCGGAAATAAGCAACGGGATTATAGATGTGGGTCACTTGAATGCCGTTTTGCTGTAAATACTTGCCCCAAAGCACGTCTTCGTAACCATAGTTGCGCATTTCCTCACAAAAAGGAAATGTACGGATTACATCTCGATCGACCATAAAATTCGTTGTACGAAATGACTGATAGGGATATTGCCGACGTCGATTTAAAGGGCGTTTTTCCATATAACGGCGCTCGTAAAGATATCTCAGACAATGCCGTACATCTTCATCGGCATCTCCCACGGCAATACCCCCGCAAATCACCTGTCCCTTACCGTCTGTCGACAAATAGCATTTCAGAAAATCGTTACTGATAATTCGCACATTACTGTCGATGAAAAGCAACCACGAATAACGTGCAGTCTGTGCCAGAAAATTACGAATAGCCGACCTCCCAAGATTCGATTCGCGGGCCACATAGCGACAATTCGGCCACACATCGATACACGCGTTGACAGTCTTTATGCGCTCATCAGTCGACCCGTCATCAGCAACGACGATTTCATAGTTGATATATCGAAGCCTTTGTGCCTGTTCGTTCAACGCTCGAACGAGGTCGACGCAACGACAATTATATGTGGGTATGAGTATGGATAATTCGGTCTTCATATTCAATTAACAAAAGATGTTCAATCGATTAACGGCTTTTCACCCTGCGATTAACGGTTAATCGACAGACAACTAACAGTTAATCGAATTGCAACTAACGGTTAATCACGAGGCAACTGACAGTTAATCACAAGACGAAAAGCCGTTAATTCAAAACCTCTTTCAAATATTTACCGGTGACGCTTGCTGCACATTGCGCCACCGTTTCAGGTGTTCCGGCACACACAAGATTGCCACCTTTATCGCCACCATCGGGTCCGAGGTCGATAATATAGTCCGCACACTTGATGATGTCCATATTATGCTCGATGACAATAATGCTGTGTCCGCGTTCGATCAGCGCATCAAAGGCTCCCAACAGTCGTTTGATGTCGTGAAAATGCAGACCTGTTGTGGGCTCGTCGAAGATGAAAAGCGTGGGCTCGGGCTGCTCCTGAGCGATGAAATAAGCCAATTTCACGCGCTGGTTTTCGCCACCCGAGAGTGTAGACGAATTTTGCCCAAGTTTGATATAGCCTAAACCAACCTCCTCCAACGGCTTCAGTCGAGCTACAATGGTTTTCTGTTTGTGGGAACCGAAGAACTCAATAGCCTCTGAAACCGTCATATCCAACACTTCATTGATGTTCTTTCCTTCAAACCGAACGTCTAAAACATCTTGCTTGAAACGTTGCCCGTGACAAGTATCGCACTCTAAAATGAGATCGGCCATAAACTGCATCTCAACCGTAATAACACCTGCACCTTTGCACTCTTCACATCGGCCGCCCTCAACATTAAATGAAAAATACTGCGGCGTGAAGCCCAACTGCTTGGCCAAAGGTTGCTCAGCAAAGAGTTGGCGAATAGCTTCGTAAGCCTTGACGTATGTCGCCGGATTAGAGCGCGTACTCTTTCCGATGGGATTCTGATCAACAAACTCCACATGCTTGACCTGTTGCCAATCGCCATCGAGCGAAATATATTCGCCCGGGACATCGGCAACTTCATCGAGATGACGCTTCAACACGGGATAGAGAATACCTTTGACAAGCGATGATTTACCGCTGCCACTCACACCAGTAACCACGTTAAACACGTTAAGCGGGAATCGGACGTTGATGCCGCGCAGGTTGTTCATCCGCGCACCGGTCAGTTCAATGGCTCTGTTCCACGACCTGCGGGAGGACGGGACGGGAATTATCTCGTGGCCGGTAAGATATTTGATGGTGTGAGAACGCGGAAATTGTGCGATCAAAGCATCTGCATCGGCCTGCAACAGGCTGTTATCGCCTTCATAAACGATCTCTCCACCAAGCCGGCCTGCATCCGGACCAACGTCTATGAGATAGTCAGCTGCACGCAGAATGTCTTCGTCGTGCTCCACAACGATGACCGTATTGCCCAACGATTGCAATTCTTTTAAGACCCGAATCAGCCGGAAAGTATCTCGGCTGTGCAATCCGATACTCGGCTCATCAAGGATATAAAGCGAACCGACAAGTGAACTTCCTAACGAAGTAGTGAGATTGATGCGTTGGCTTTCACCACCACTCAACGTATTGGATTGACGATTCAACGTGAGATAACCTAATCCGACATCGACGAGAAAACGCAATCGGTTGTTGATTTCAACGAGCAACCGCTTGGCAATTTCTGCATCGTGCGCCTCTAATTGCAGGTTATCGAACCACGCTTTAAGATTGACTATCGGCATCTCTACTAAATCAGTGATGCTCATTCCGCCCACTTTCACCCATCGAACTTCCTCTTTCAATCGCGTACCATGACATCTTGGGCAAACCGTTTTGCCGCGATACCGACTCATCATTACGCGATATTGAATCTTATATTGATTCTCTTTTACCATCTGGAAGAATGCGTCGATATTGATTTGTTCGTGTACATCAAGGCCGATTTCAGACGGAAGACCGTGCCAAAGCATATCTTTCTGCTTTTGGGTGAGTTTATAGTAGGGTTCGAAAATCGGGAAATCATCCTTTGCGGCACGCTTACAAAACTCATCTTTCCATACGCCCATCCGGTCGCCGTGCCAACATTGCACGCATCCGTCATACACACTCAGCGTAGAGTTAGGAATGACTAACTTCTCATCGATGCCAATTACGTTGCCGAATCCTTCGCATTCGGGACACGCGCCAAGCGGCGAGTTGAACGAAAACATATTGTCGTTGGGCTCTTCAAAACACATACTGTCAGCCTCAAAACGCGTGGAGAAATCGTAAGTGATATTCGATGGCAGAAACAAAAGTCTGCATTCGCCATCACCTTCATATATCGCCGTCTCAGCAGAGTCGATTAATCGCGATACCGAGTCTTTGGCATCGTCTACCGCCATTCGGTCAATCAGCAACCAAAGTCCGTCAGCCTGCAACTTTGTTTTGCGCGGTTCGGCCAGAAAGTCGTCAATACGCACAAAGTCGTTACCCGTCCATAGACGCGAATAACCTTGCTGCATCTCCATCTCCAATTGCCGTTCAACCGTTCGATCGCCTGTCACGCGCAGCGGTGCAAGAATCGCAAACTTCGTACCTTGGGAATATTTCCGAGTGCAGGCAAGTATGTCTTCCGTAGAGTGTTTCTTCACTTCCTGACCTGAAACGGGTGAGAACGTACGACCAATGCGGGCGAAAAGCAAGCGAAGATACTCATAAATCTCTGTTGAAGTACCTACGGTCGACCTCGGATTGCGCGAATTCACTTTCTGTTCAATGGCGATAGCAGGTGGCAAACCTTTGATAAAGTCACACTCGGGTTTGCTCATTCGTCCCAGGAATTGCCGTGCATAGGCTGATAAAGATTCCACATACCGCCGCTGTCCTTCGGCATAAAGCGTGTCAAAAGCCAATGAAGACTTACCCGACCCACTCACTCCCGCAATGGCAATAAACTTATTTCGCGGGATATCGAGGCTCACATTTTTAAGATTATTGACGCGTGCGCCTTTGATTTTTATATATTCTTTCATCCGTCATCACTGTCGTTTAGAAACGACAAAGTTACGGATTTTCGGCGAGAAACGAATCATTGATTCCCGAGATATTGAGAGAAACTTTATTACAGACTTCTGGTTCTTATTCTTTATTAATACTTTAACCTTTTATCTTTTTGCAATTCATAGAATAATCCGCATTGCATCAACACTGCAATCATCAAAAATTAAATCGATTGCAGGAAGTCTTACTCTTATATTCTTTTTCTCTTTTGCCTGAAAAATTGTTCTTTCTGTTAGTCATTGACTCAGACTTAACAGCTCGAATTGAATTAATCTTCCAGATAAGTTCTGTTTTTAGCGTGATTTTCAGTACCTTTGCCATCTGAAATTTACTTGTTTACGAATTTATGAAAGAGGTTAAAATCGAAGATATAAAACTGAAACAAGCAGCAAAAAAGGGAATGGATGACTTCCTTGCGGCGTTTGTCGATGCCATTTATGTAACTATCGGTGGTGAATTGACAGTTAAAACAATGAGCGAACTATCAACAGATCAACTCACATTGCTGGCTTATAGTATTCTGCGTGACGAGGTGATGGACGGCGGTTTTATACAACTAATTCACAATGGATACGGCGGTTTCATCTTCCGAAACCCTTTCGGAAAAATGATTCGCAATTGGGGGCTCGTTGATTTATATAAACTTGTGAACAAAACACATAAACTTTATAACAAATTCCACACCGAAATCGAGCGTGATTGCACTGACGATGAATTTATGGCAATGTTCGAACGCTTTGCCGAATTTGATCATTGCGATGACATTTTCGTTGAGAACGAAGAGAAATGGACAGCGACAGTGGCACGATATGTGGATGAACACATTGGCAACTTTGCACAAATCGTATGATATGAACAAAGAAGAACAAGCGCTTCGGAAGAAAAGTCCGATACAAATAAGAAACAAAAAGGCATCATTCGAATATTTTTTCGTCGACACCTATACCGCCGGAATCGTCCTGACCGGCACCGAAATCAAGTCGATTCGACAGGGTAAGGCTTCGCTGGTCGATACGTTTTGCTATATCAATAATGGCGAAGTGTGGGTCAAAGGAATGAATATCTCACCTTATTTTTACGGTTCTTTCAGTAATCACGAAGCCAAACGCGACCGTAAATTATTGTTGAATCGCCGTGAAATACGTAAACTTCAAGAAGCGACTAAGGCTCCGGGGTTTACCATTGTGCCCACATTGCTGTTCATAGACAATCACGGACGAGCGAAAGTTGACATCGCTTTAGCACGCGGAAAGAAAGAATTTGACAAACGACAAACACTGAAAGAGAAAGAAGATCGCCGCGAAATGGATCGTGCAATCAAGCATTTTTAATGACTTGCACAGCAGACTTTCACAATAAATATCCACAGAAGCGACATTGATTAAAATTAATATATGATACGAAACATTATTTTCGATATGGGCGGTGTAATCATTACGATCAACCACCAACAGGCAGTCGTCCGCTTCAAAGCATTAGGCCTGAAAGATGCTGACCGTCAACTCGACCCTTACGAACAGCAAGGCATCTTCGGTGATTTGGAAAGTGGAAAGATCAATACAGCTGAATTTCAATCCGAATTGGGCCGACAAGTAGGTCGCGAGTTGACATATGACGAATGCAGTTATGCATGGTTGGGATTCGTACAGGATGTACCTGTCAAGAAATTGAAGACGCTTGAAAAGCTGAGACACGACGGTTACCGAGTCATCTTATTATCAAACACCAATCCTTTTGTGTCCGATTGGGTCGAGAGCAATTGCTTTTCTTCTGAGAGAAAGCCGTTAGGAAATTACTTCGATGCGGAGTATAAAAGTTTTGAACAGCATTTGATGAAACCCGATGAAATGTTTTTCCGTCGTGTATTGACACAAGAAAACGTTCTGCCCAGCGAGACATTATTCGTCGATGACAGCCCGCGCAATGTTGCAGCAGCCAGTGAACTGGGTTTCAAAACATTCTGCCCGAAAAACGGAGAAGACTGGACTGAGAACATTTACACCTATCTCAATCCGCAGAAAATATAAAGTCAAGCCTGTTAGGAAGCATAGAACAGACGATTTAAAAATGTATAAAAACCTTTATTAGAACCGTTTTATCTCTTTGCTTTTTACTACCTTTGTACTGTTTTAATATTCAATAATAATGTTGAAAAAGAAAAGGAGATGGCATTGTCTACCCGGTCAGCCGATCACTGATCTCGACAGACAAGTGATGTATTGGGAAAATAAAGGCAAAGAGGTGCCTACCCGTGAACTGATTAAGACACCAGAACAGATCGAGGGAATCAGAAAGAGCGGTGTGGTTAACACCGGAGTATTAGACGAAGTGGCCAAAAACATACACGTGGGAATGAACACGCTCGAAATCGATCAGCTTTGTTATGACTATTGCACAGCACACGGCGCTGTACCGGCGTGTCTCAATTACGAAGGATTTCCTAAAAGTGTGTGCACCAGTATAAATGAAGTGGTGTGCCACGGAATACCCAAAGAGGAGGATATTTTACAAGAAGGAGATATCATCAACGTAGATTTCACCACCATTCTCGATGGTTATTACGCCGATGCTTCGCGCATGTTCATCATTGGGAAGACCTCACCTGAGAAAGAACAGTTGGTTCGTGTGGCTAAAGAATGTCTCGAAGTGGGAGCCGAAGCAGCTAAACCTTATGGCTTTGTGGGAGACATCGGGCACGCCATTGAGAAACACGCAAACAAGTATCACTACGGAGTGGTACGCGATTTGTGCGGCCACGGTGTGGGACTTGACTTCCACGAAGAGCCTGATGTAGTACATTTCGGACACCGAGGTACGGGTATGCTGCTTGTACCAGGTATGGTTTTCACCATCGAACCAATGATCAATATGGGCACGTGGAAAGTGTTTATCGACGCCGATGACCCCTATGGATGGGAAGTTATTACCGGAGACGATAAACCATCGGCCCAATGGGAGCACACATTTGTGATGACCGAACACGGCGTAGAGATATTGACGCATTGACAATTGATAGGAAAACAGGGCGATGAAAGATATATATATATTAGGAATCGAAAGTAGTTGTGACGACACTTCGGCAGCAGTGCTCCGTAATGACGTACTTCTGAGCAATGTTACTGCATCCCAAGACGTGCACAAAGCCTATGGAGGTGTAGTGCCAGAGTTGGCTTCCCGCGCACACCAACAGAATGTAGTGCCCGTCGTTGATCAAGCCATCAAACGGGCGGGAATCGCCAAAGAGCAACTCAACGCCGTGGCTTTCACACGCGGTCCGGGCCTGATGGGATCATTATTGGTGGGTGTCAGCTTTGCCAAAGGATTCGCACGGGCCTTAAATATACCGCTGATCGATGTCAATCATTTGCAGGGACACGTAATGGCCCATTTCATTAAAGAGAACGACAACGACCAAACGGCGCCGCCATTCCCATTTCTTTGTCTGCTCGTTAGTGGCGGAAACTCACAGATTGTCAAGGTAAACGCTTATAATGATATGGTTGTTTTGGGGCAGACTATCGACGACGCAGCCGGCGAAGCCATTGACAAGTGCTCAAAAGTAATGGGCTTAGGCTATCCAGGCGGCCCCATTATCGATCGTCTTGCACGACAAGGCAACCCATTGGCTTTTCACTTCTCTGAACCACATATCCCCGGAATGGATTACAGTTTTTCAGGCTTGAAGACCTCATTCTTATATAGCCTCCGCCGATGGATGGCTGATGACCCTGACTTTATCGAACATCACAAGAACGATCTGGCTGCAAGTCTCGAACATACCATTGTAGATATTTTGATGAAAAAACTGCGAATGGCCGCCAAACAGACCGGTATCAAGCACGTAGCAGTGGCCGGCGGTGTGTCGGCCAACAACGGGTTACGCAACGCTTTTCGCGAATATGCCGATCGATATGGCTGGGCTATCTATATACCCAAGTTCAGTTATACCACCGACAACGCCGCAATGATCGGTATAACAGGATATTATAAATATTTGGATCACGACTTTTGTAGCATCGACAAACCTGCATTCTCAAAAGTTACATTCCAATAATGACACATAAAATTTACTCAAATTCAATATAAACAATCGTGGATTTAGAAAGCAAAGTATTGAGCAAGGAGATTCAACAGAATTTCTATGATACCGGCCAAACGCTGGGTACAGCCGAGAGTTGTACCGGCGGGCGCATTGCCGAGGCGATTATTGCCGTGCCGGGCGCCTCGAATTATTTTAAGGGAGGCATTATTTCTTACGCCGATGAGGTAAAAGAGGCACTCCTGCACGTGAATCATCAAACCCTCGAAGAGAAGACTGCCGTAAGTGAAGAGATTGCCATCGAGATGGTGAAAGGCGTATGCGATACATTGAAAGTAGACTACGCAATCAGTGCAACAGGCATTGCCGGTCCTGGCGGTGGCACTCCCGAAATTCCGGTCGGTACCATTTGGCTCGCATTCGGAACCAAAGACGATGTCGAAACATTCAAACTTGAAGAGGATTTCGGCCGTGATATCAACCTAGCCATCGCTACTAACAAGGCACTCCGGTTGTTTCTCGAATATTACAAGAAACGTAATCAGCCCACCGAAGAATAATCTCTGTGGTGCAATTCTATCCGTAAAAATGTTTAATTCAGCATATTCTTTTAGGAAATATTTTGTCAATCCGAGAATAAATTGTAATTTTGCACTCTGTTTGGAATAAGTATCAAAAAACGAAAAAATTTAGATAGCGATGTCGAAAATTTGTCAGATTACGGGAAAGAAGTCACATATCGGAAATAATGTGTCTCACTCAAAGCACCGTACAAAGCGTAGCTTTGACGTCAATCTCTTCACAAAGAAGTTTTATTACGTTGAAGAAGGTTGCTGGATCAGTCTCAAAATCAGTGCGGCCGGTCTTCGTCTTATTAATAAAGTCGGCTTGGACGCAGCATTGAAAAAAGCTGTTGCCAATGGTTATTGCGACTGGAAAGACATTAAAGTTATAGGAGAATAATCAAGATGGCAAAGAAAACAAAAGGTAACAGAGTACAAGTGGTCTTAGAGTGCACTGAAATGAAGAACAGTGGGCTGCCCGGTACGAGTCGTTATGTGACCACAAAGAACCGTAAGAACTCACCTGAGCGTCTTGAATTGAAGAAGTATAACCCCATCTTGAAGAAGATGACGCTTCACAAAGAGATTAAGTAAACAACAAGAATAATCACATAGAACTATGGCAAAGAAAGCGGTCGCAACCCTCCACGAAGGCTCAACGGACGGTCGCGCATATACAAAGGTTATCAAAATGGTTCGTAGTCCGAAGACTGGTGCTTATGTTTTCGATGAGCGAATGGTGCCCAACGAGGCGGTAAAGGACTTTTTCAAGAATTGACAGTTTAATTAAACAATGATACAGAAGGGTTGCAACTATGGGTTGTGACCCTTTTTGTTTTCTTGTTTTGAATACAACTAAAGCAACATAAACATCCGTCCTTTCTTTACCTAAAATCGACACAATGACAGTCCAACACACTTTCTTCAATGAGATATCCGCATATTGGATATAATTTCCGTTCGGTTGCGATACCAAACGAAGTAAACCACCCTACCCTAACAACCAGCCACTCTCCCAAAAGAATAAAATAAGATTCTTTTATAGTATAATACGCAAGTTCGGAATAAGCCCGAACTTAGACCTTGCGAGTTTACTTATCCCAAACTGGCATATACAATGAAAACACATTATATCCGAAACACATTTCAATTAACCGTTAAATACGCTGCAATTAACCGTTAAACGCACACCAACTAACCATTGAATGCCGTATGATTAACAGTTAATCATACGGCATTCAACAGTCTATTATCATATTACCTATTACGGGCAAATGAGCAGATCTATGTTTTATAAAAATGTGGATTGGTTTCTCGTTCTTAAATTCGACAACTTTTATCCTCTCGTTTGAGAAGAATAAGTCTCTTAATCATTGTTTCCAAAACCTTAAACACTTAATTTGCTGCTTCAAACTCACGTAAGAAGCGAACATCGTTTTCAGAGAACATACGTAGATCAGCCACTTGATATTTGAGATTCGTAATACGTTCAATACCCAAACCGAATGCATAGCCAGAATAAACAGTACTGTCTATACCACAGGCATCGAGCACATTAGGATCTACCATACCGCAACCAAGGATTTCAACCCAACCCGTGTGTTTACAGAATCCGCATCCTTCACCGCCGCAAATATGGCAAGATATATCCATTTCGGCACTTGGTTCGGTGAACGGGAAATAGCTCGGACGCAGCCGAATCTTTGTATTCTCACCGAAAAGTTCACGTGCAAAGGTGAGAAGAACCTGCTTCAAGTCGGTGAATGACACGTTTTTGTCTACATAAAGGCCCTCTAACTGATGAAAAAAGCAGTGTGCGCGGGCACTGATAGCTTCGTTGCGATAGACTCGTCCGGGGCAAATCACGCGGATAGGAGGCTGATGTGTTTCCATATAATGACTCTGGTCGTTGCTCGTGTGTGAACGAAGCAAGATGTTGCGAGTTACATCATTAGAACTCTGTTCAATGAAAAAAGTATCCTGCATATCACGAGCAGGGTGATCAGCTGCGAAATTCAGTTTGGTGAATACGTGTAAATCATCGTCGATCTCGGGCCCTTCAGCCAAAGTGAAACCCATCCTTTGAAAGATGTCTATAATCTGATTCCTGACGATTGTCAATGGGTGGCGCGTGCCGAGCGGCAAAGGATAAGCCGTTCGGGTAAGATCGAGTGCTTCGCCGTCGCTTTCTGTCGTGGCATTCTGCTCTTTCAGCGCGTTGATTTTATCGATGGCAGCCTGCTTGAGTTCGTTGATCTTGATACCGACAGCTTTCTTTTGGTCAGCCGCCACGCTGCGGAAGTCAGCCATTAAAGCCGTAATTTCACCTTTCTTACTGAGATATTTAAGTCGGAGTTGCTCTATTTCCTCTGCATTTTGTGCTGAGAGCGCCTGCACTTCACGAAGAAGTCGATCTATTTTGTCAGTTATCATTATCTCGTTGTCATTAAAATTACCTGCAAAGTTAATATTTTTACAGCAAAGTAAGAAACATATCGAAATAAAGTTGTACATTTGCAACGATTTGAGAGACGTATTAAAAGTGATTTATAAGGAATAAATGAAATGAGAAAAAGTGCGTTCTTTTTCGTTCTTGCAGCAGTGATGACGCTCATAGGTTTCCCTCTCGGTGCTTGCTCTGATAAGAAACCGGCGGCCGATACTACGGTCGTCGACTCGATACCTGCGGACACCGTTACGGCCGACACGTTGGAAACGCTGATCTCGGAGACACCGATGCCCAAGGCTGCCGATGAATTGTTCGACGATTTCATCTTCAATTTCGCAGCCAATCGCAAGTTGCAGCTCGCACGAATCAAATTTCCTCTTGCAGTGGAAAATGGCGGACGCGTAACTTATCTCGACCGGAAGCACTGGCGGATGGAGCATTTTTTTATGCGACAAGGCTATTACACACTGATTCTCGACAATCGCCGACAGCTGAAACTGATGAAAGACACGACTATCAACCGCGTGACCATCGAGAAGATTTACTTCAAGAACAAAGCACTCACACAATTTGTTTTCGACCGGTTGAGTGGCCAATGGATGATGACGAGTATTCGGCACACGACCGTACAACAAAATCAGAATGCTTCCTTTTTGCAATTTTACGAGCGTTTCTCGGTCGACAGCGTTTTTCAAGTGGCCAGTATGAACGATTTGGTAGAGTTTACCAGCCCCGATCCCGACGATGATTTCAGTACACAGACGGGCTCGATTGTACCAGATCAATGGCCCTCGTTCAAGCCGGAGCTTATTCCTTCGGGCGTGATTTACAACATTCTTTATGGTCAGAAATATACGGAGAGCAATCAAAAGATCTTTGTAATTCGCGGTATTGCCAGCGGAATGGAAGAAGAACTCGTGTTTCGTAAACGGGGTGGAGCGTGGAAACTGATGGAATTTAACAGTTAAATGAAAGATTTCAGAGATTATAGCCTGTTGTGTCATAATACATTCGGCATCGACGCGCAGTGTCAGCGGTTTGTTGAGTTTGCATCGGTCAAAGAGCTTCAAACCCTCGTCCGTTCGCTCACGACAGCAGATCAGCCGTTACTTGTTATCGGCGGCGGCAGTAATCTGCTGTTTACAGCCGACTATCCGGGAACCGTTCTGCATTCAGCAATCCGTGGCGTAGAGATCGTCGACAGCGATCTGACAAACCATTACATTCGTTGTGGTTCAGGCGAAACGTGGGACGATATTGTGGCCCAATGTGTTTCGAACGGCTGGTACGGCGCAGAAAATCTGTCATTGATTCCCGGCGAAGTGGGTGCCAGTGCCGTTCAAAATATCGGGGCTTATGGAGTCGAGGTTAAAGATCTCATCGTTCAGGTCGAGGCTGTGGAAATCGCGACGGGCCGACAGGTTTCGTTTACCAATGTCGAGTGCTGCTATTCCTATCGAAAAAGCCGTTTCAAAGATGATTGGAAAGGGCAGTTCATCATTACCTATGTCACTTACTGTCTTTCCAAAACTTTTCATCCGCGCTTAGATTACGGCAACATTCGCGCGGCTTTGGCCGAACACGGCATCTCTGAACCGTCTGCCACCGAACTGCGCAACACCATTATTGCCATTCGGCAAGCTAAACTTCCCGACCCGAAAATAGAGGGAAACGCCGGGAGTTTCTTTATGAACCCTATCGTTTCGACACAGAAATACTTGGATCTAATACATACTTATCCGACAATACCTCATTACACCGTTGATACCGAACACGAAAAGATTCCTGCCGGATGGTTGATCGACCAATGCGGATGGAAAGGCCACACGCTTGGAAAGGCCGGAGTGCACGACAAACAGGCGCTCGTTCTTGTCAACAAAGGCGGTGCCACGGGTGCCGATATCGTACATTTGTGCGACACGATTCGGCAAGACGTCTTACAGAAATTCGGTATCGAGATCAAGCCGGAGGTGAATATTCTATGAGATTGACGTTTCTCGGCACAGGAACTTCGGGTGGTGTACCGTCTATCGGATGTGATTGTGCTGTCTGTCGCAGTACCAATCCGCACGATAAACGCCTACGCTCGGCTGCTCTTTTAGAGACAGATACGACACGAATTCTTATTGATAGCGGACCCGATATTCGTCAGCAATTGCTCGCACAGCCTTTCCGCAAGATCGATGCCGTACTTCTTACACACATTCATTATGATCACGTGGCGGGCATCGACGATTTGCGACCTCACTGTATATTCGGAGATATCAATATTTATGCCGACAAAAGCACTGTAAAAGGGTTGAAACAGACAATGCCTTATTGCTTTACGGACAAATTATATCCCGGAGTTCCGCTACTGAAACTGCATACCATCGTGCCACATCAGCACATTAGCATCGGAGATATAGAACTGCTCCCCATTCAAGTAATGCACAATCGACTGCCCATTCTCGGTTATCGGTTCGGTAGATTGGCCTATATCACAGATATGAAAACGATTGATGCGGACGAGTTGAGGTATCTGCAAGGCGTAGAAACACTTGTAATCAACGCATTACGGTTTGAAAAAGAGCATCATTCTCATCAACTTGTAGCCGATGCTATCAAATTTTCGCATCGTATCGAGGCACAACGCACCTATCTGATTCACGTCACTCATCAGATCGGTTTTCACGATGAAGCCAACCGCCGATTACCCGCCGGATTTCAATTTCCCTATGATGGAATGGAAATTGAAGTATAATTTCCCTATATATTGTAATAAAATATGTTTTCTAACATAAAGAATTATTTGTTCAAAGACGAAAAAAGACGTACTTTTGCAAATGTTATCCTGAATACAATCTTTTTACCTTAAAAGAAAGCTAATACCTATTGAGATTAAATGCTCCCTCTGTGAAGAGGGGGCATTTATTGTTTTTGAATTTTCCTTTTGGATTATACGCGTCTTAAAAAATCACCGATTTATGGGCCTCAAATGAAAATTACTTATTTATTATTATTGTATGAATCAATTTTTTTTAGTTACTTTGCAACACGTACGTAAATGAATGTTTCGATGAAGAACCAGAAAATGTATGAGGCTGACGATAAAATGATCAACCTGATAAAAGATAATTACGATTTGTTACAAAGTCTCGGGTCGTTCGGTATCAGTTTAGGCTTCGGCGACAAAACTGTACGGGAAGTCTGCGAAGACCAGAAAGTAGACACATATACGTTTTTAGCCGTTATAAATTTCACAATCAATGGTTATCGAGATTTTGACGATACCGACCGCCTTTCAGTACCGACACTGATTCAATATCTGCGGGCTTCGCACGAGTATTACCTTGATTTCCAATTGCCTAATATCCGTACAGGGTTAGTGAGTGCATTGGATGAAAAAGATAATCTGGCTCGTTTAATACTCAAACTCTTTGATGAATACTCGCACAGTATTCACTCTCATATGCGCTATGAGGAGAAAACAGTATTCCCCTATGTAGAGTCTTTAATGAAGAATGATGTTAATGGCAATTACGATATCGACACTTATTCTCAGCATCACGGGCAAACCGATCAGAAACTGCGCGAATTAAAGAATATTATTATCAAGTATCTACCGAGCGACGGACGGCACAATAATCAATTGGTGGCAACGCTTTATGACATATATAATAATGAGCAATGGCTGTCTCGGCACGCAGAGGTAGAGGATGAAATCTTTGTTCCGGTGATTCGGAAGATGGAACAGAAGTTCAAACAGAACGATGTGTCGGTCAAAATATCCAGTATGATCAGCCAGAATCCTGACAATGCCGACACACTGAGTGACCGCGAGAAAGACGTCATCGTAAGTTTGGTGCAAGGAATGACCAATAAGGAAATCGCCGATCACCTGTGTATATCCATCAATACGGTGATTACACATCGACGGAATATCGCACGCAAATTGCAGATTCACAGTCCGGCAGGACTCACTATTTATGCCATCGTCAACAATTTAGTGGATATTTCTACCGTCAAGTTATAGTCAATGAAAGGTAAGATGAACGCAGGACGGCCCCGAGTAGCAATTATCGATCCCAATACCTTAGCCGTTTTGGGACTAAAACAGATATTAGAGAATGTAATGCCGATAATGACTATCGAGACATTCGATTCGTTTGAAAAGCTGAGTAAATCGAAAGCCGACGATTTTGTACATTATTTCGTAGCCGTAAATGTGGTTTTAGGTAGCGGTCAATTCTTCTTTGAACGTCGTCATCGCACAATAGTCCTGACCACATCCAATAATCCCAATACCCAGTTAAGCCATTTCCATAGTCTTTGTATCAATGTACCGGAAGAGCAATTAGTACGTTCTATCCTTGCACTTGAGCAGGCAGCACACGCCAACGGTAAAAATCTCCCACCACTTCCGAGAGTTCTACGCGCAAAGGTTTTAACCGATCGCGAAATCGAAGTACTGTCACTGATCGTGCAAGGATTTATTAATAAAGAAGTTGCCGACCAACTCAATATCGGAATGACAACCGTAATTACACATCGTAAGAACATTATGGAAAAGCTGGGAATGAAGAGTGTGAGTGCGCTTACCATTTATGC
Organism: Hoylesella pleuritidis; assembly: GCF_963541955.1. Lineage (NCBI taxonomy): Bacteria > Pseudomonadati > Bacteroidota > Bacteroidia > Bacteroidales > Prevotellaceae > Hoylesella > Hoylesella pleuritidis. The sequence continues at coordinate 24,472 of NZ_CAUTUT010000013.1, forward strand.
CGTAATGCACGGATATGTAGACATCAATAAAATTTAGCCTTTTAATCTTGTGGAGATAGGGTGATGGACTTTTACAACATCACAAGAATGGAGCAAGAAGATGGGCAAACCAACCGACAAACTTCTTCCACGGACTGCGGAAACGATTCCACGACGCTTGGGTGAGAAGAAAGCTCTGCGCTTTATCGCGATCGAAGAGATGCGAAAGTTGAGCCGTAGTACAACGATCGATGATGACGGCATTCTCTTCATAGTCGAAATTGAGACTTCGGGCATTGAGATTGGCACTACCGACAGTGCAGAATCGCCCATCAACCATAATGACTTTAGTATGATGAAAGCCTGGCGTGTACATCCAAACTCGCACGCCGTGGCGCATCAGTTGATGCACATTGTAAAACACACAGTCAGGCGTGAGCGGAATATCACTATGAGTCGACACCATAATCTCGACCTTTACGCCTCGTTTAACGGCACGGCGTAGTGCCCGTTTCAGTGTGGCGTTGAGTGTGAGATAGGGATTAATGAGCTTAATACTGTCTTTGGCACCATTGATGGCATCGGTATAAAAGCGACGGATAATAGTGTTGCTGGTATGCGGTTCGCGGTTGATGATGCCCACCATTTTATGACCGGCTGTATTGCAAGTATCAGGTTTCAAACCGATAAAATGTCCATCGTTCAATCCACCACGATAATATTGCGCCCCCTGGATGTTCTGATGCGTAGTCTTATTCCACATCCGAAGAAAAATTCGTTGCAAACTGTTCACCTCATTGCCCTCAAGTCGGCAATGCATATCATTCCAAGTACCGACAACGCGCGTACCTTTTATATAATAGTCGGCCACATTCATTCCACCGGTATAGGCTATTTGTCCATCGATAACAACGATTTTTCGGTGATCACGGTGAAATATATGGTTGACGAAAGGAAACCGAATGGGATCGAACTCATAGATTTCTATCCCCCGACGACGTATATCTTGGATTTGTTTACGTCTTAGCGGTCTGTTGTTCGAATCATTTCCGAACCCATCAAACAGAGCTCGCACCTCGACTCCCTCTTGCGCCTTTTCTTCCAAAAGATTGAAAAGAAGATTGGCAATAGAGTCGTTTCTGAAATTGAAATATTCGAGATGAATGCTACTCCGGGCCTGTCGAATGGCTTTGAAGAGATCATCGAATTTCTCTTGGCCACTTGTCAACAAGGTTACAGAGTTGTTACACGAGAACGTGATGCCCTCTTTGCGAAGTTGATTGACAATGACTGAATCAGCTGTTTGTGCATACGCGAATACCAAACACCCCAACAGAAGTATGAAAAAAATAACGTAACGTTTCAAAAATTGAGGTCTCATAACATACAAGAGTAGTGATCTACCACCCCTAAGAGATGGTTTTCACCGTCTACAACCAGCACCGTGTGAATCTTATATTCGTGCATCATGCGCTGAATCTCAGTGATTTTAGTGTCAGGAGAAACCGATTTCGGTTTGCGAGTCATTATGTCACTGACGGTCTTATCAAAGAAATGAGCCTGCCAACGCTCCATTGCGCGACGAATATCGCCATCTGTTATCAAGCCTGTAACTTTGTTGTCGATCAGCGCAACTCCCAAACCCAACTTGCCTTTACTTACGTGTATGATGGCTTCTCCTAAGTGCATATTCTGCGGAATGACCGGAAGCTCATTGCTGCGCATCACATCTTCGGCTGTGGTGAGCAGTCGTTTTCCCAGCTCTCCACCCGGATGGAACTGCGCAAAGTCTTTCGGTCGGAAGTCTCTTACCTGCATCAGCGCTACGGCCAACGCGTCACCCACAGCAAGGACAGCCGTTGTACTGCTCGTGGGAGCAAGATTGAGCGGGCACGCTTCTTTCTTTACCCACACCTTGATATGCACATTGCTATATTTAGCTAACAGCGAATCGGGATTGCCACTCATACCGATAATAGGCACGTGCATATGCAACACCATTGGGATAAAGCGTAATAACTCATCGGTTTGACCTGAATTGCTCAGTGCCAAAACGATGTCATCGGGCGTCATCACACCTAAATCGCCGTGATAAGCATCCAAAGGATTGATGAAAAAAGCCGGTGTACCAGTGCTCGAAAGCGTAGCCGCGATCTTTGCTCCGATGTTACCGCTCTTTCCAACGCCCGTTACAATAATCTTACCGCGACATCGGTACATCATCTCTACGGCTCGATCAAAGTTCTCATCGAGTTGCGGAATCAGGTCGATCAGCGCTTCAGCCTCGTCTTTCAAACACTGTATCGCATATGCACGAACCTCTTTTAATCTATCAAGTGCTTTGTCGTTCATCTTTGTATTGCGTTATTTAGCTGACGAGTTGATGAGAGAACAAATAAACAAGTTGATGAGAGAGCTTGTTAAATCGTTCACTTATCAACTTGTCAACTCGTTTACTACTCACTCATCTCCTCATTAACTCTCATAATGAGTGCTTCCAATTGTTTTAACTCCAGCATATTGGGGCCGTCACTCAATCCTCGATCGGGATCGGGATGCACTTCGAAAAAATATCCGTTGGCACCGAACGCCTTAGCTGCCAATGCCATTGCCGGAACAAAACGTCTATCGCCGCTTGTTGTTCCGTTGCCTGCTCCGGGACGTTGAACACTGTGTGTACAATCCATTATAACCGTCGGTACAATTTCCTGCATATCGGGGATATTCCGAAAATCCACCACCAAATTGTTGTAACCGAACGAATTACCACGTTCGGTGAGCCAAATTTCACGTGCACCGGCATCTTTTGCTTTCTCAACGGGATATTGCATATCTCGTCCGCTTAAAAATTGCGCTTTCTTAATATTGATAATCCGACCGGTCTTTGCAGCTGACACGAGCAGATCCGTCTGCCGACAGAGGAATGCCGGAATCTGAATCACATCTACAACTTCGCCTACCGGATCAGCCTGATAACTCTCGTGGATATCTGTCAATAGCTTAAGCCCATACTTAGACTTCACATCTGCCAGCATCTGCAACCCCTTATCGAGTCCCGGTCCTCTGAAAGAACGGATAGAAGTTCGGTTTGCTTTGTCAAAAGATGACTTGAAAAAGATGTCCGTACCGAGCTTTTTATTGATACGCACAAGTGTTTCAGCAACAGTATCAAGTAATTCTTGCGACTCAATGACACACGGTCCGGCAATGAAAATAGGTGGCATATTCTCGTTTTTAATAATTGCAAAGGTACTGAAATCAGCGTGAAAGAACAAGCTTTTAACAGAGATTTGTATTAAAGAGTTACAAAAAAAGATAGATAATGAATAGCCTTTAAATAATTTATTTTACTTTTGCAATTGTCCGTTTAACGGATAATATCATAGTTACAAAAATTAAATGTACAAGATGAAAAAGGTATTTATGACATTGGTTGCAGCCGTTATGGCTGTAAGTGCATCCGCTCAGGTTTATGTGGGCGGTGGTGTTGGTATCGGAAGTATGGACAATGGTGGTGATAACAACACCACAACGTACAAGTTCGTACCCGAAATCGGCTACAATTTTAACAGTGATTGGGCCGTAGGTACAACTTTCGGCTGGAAAGGATCTAACCACGGAGGTGCGAAATCAATAGAGTTCAGCCCCTATGTGCGTTACACTTTTTTCCACACACGGTTTATTAATGGTTTCATTGACGGAACAGTGGGTTATACTCACGATTATGGCGCAAACAAAAGAGACATCGATCATTTGCAAATCGGTTTTAGACCAGGCGTAGCCGTCAATCTCACACCGTGTCTGAGCTTTATGACCAAGGTCGGTTTTGTGGGGTACAACCACACCAAAAACAACAACACCAAAGCAAAAAGTGATGGGTGGGGCGTTGATATAGACGGTAACAATGTTGTATTCGGCCTTTATTACAACTTCTAATTAGCCGTTGTCAACATATTGTTAATAAGAAGTCCCGATACGAGATATACCGTATCGGGATTTTATTTTACTCTCAGATGGAGAAATAAAAGAATATAAGAAAAGAACTAAAAAACGACTTCTACAATCTGTTGAAAAAAGTCGATAAATCCAATCTTAGTAATCGGCCTTACAAAAGACCGATAATTGCCTTACGAAAAGCCGTTAAACAGCGTGCAACCAACCATTAATTGCAATGTGCTTAACTGTTAATTACAACACACATTATATACATTTGATAATCAGAAAGTTACAAGCTTTCTCCTGATATAATTCTCCTGGCCGTTTCTTCCATTCTTTACGAAAAGAGAAAATAGGATACTTACTCTTCCAGTTTTTCGTCTTTACCGATATCACGGAGTACGGAAACAGCCTCTTCTACACTGGGAATATCTCGCACGTGCAGTATTCGGCGCCCCTTGATCTCCTTTAAATTACAGCGGCGAGGATTAGACACGATATAATTGAGTATATGTTCAAACGTCAGACTCTTGTAATAGGCACTCGCAGGATTGCTTACGAACTGCATATTCATTTGTCCCTGACGTAGAATAACCTTCTCACAACCGAGACGTTTACCGATGCGACGCAAGGCAACGACCTGCATTAACTCTTCTCCTTCATACGGCACTGGACCGAAACGGTCTATCAGCCGTTGACGATAAGCATTGAGTTCGTCATCACTGGCAATATTATCGAGTTCGCGATAAAGAAACATTCGTTCGCTGCTCCCGGGTACATAATTATCAGGAAAATACATTTCAAGATCGCTTTCTACCCCGCAATCTTCCACGAAATCGGCTCCCGTGAACGCCCGTCCTTGTGACATCTCTTCAACATAAATATCGCCGAACTCCTCATTTTTAAGTTCAGTGATAGCCTGATTCAAGATTTTTTGATAGGTCTCATAACCTAAATCTTCCATAAAACCACTCTGTTCGGCTCCTAACAAATTACCCGCACCACGAATATCGAGATCTTGCATCGCAAGATTGAAGCCGCTTCCTAACTCAGAGAAGTTCTCCAAAGCTTCTAATCGGCGGCGAGTCTCAGGTGTCAGTACGGCTTTTGGCGGTGCCAACAGATAACAGAAAGCCTTGCGATTACTACGCCCTACCCGACCGCGCATTTGATGCAGGTCTGAGAGTCCAAAATGATGGGCATCGTTGATGATGATCGTATTGGCATTGGAAATGTCTATCCCGTTTTCAACAATGGTTGTCGAGAGAAGTACATCATAGTCATAATTGATAAAACCTTCGACAATCTTCTCCAACTCATCGGGTTTCATCTGCCCGTGACCGATAGCAACGCGGCAGTCAGGTACATATTTGTGGATAAGATGAGCTATTTCGGGTAGATTACTGATACGGTTGTTCACAAAATATACTTGTCCGTTGCGACTCATTTCGAAGTTGATCGCATCGGCAACCACCTCGTGTCCGTATGTGGCCAACTCTGTATGAATAGGGTGACGGTTAGGGGGCGGTGTGCGGATAATGCTCATATCACGTGCACCCATCAGTGAGAATTGCAACGTTCGAGGTATAGGCGTGGCCGACATCGTAAGTGTGTCGACATTGCTTTTCAACTTACGTAATTTCTCTTTGGTCGAAACGCCGAACTTCTGTTCCTCATCGATGATAAGAAGACCTAAATCGTGCCACTTCACATTGGCTCCAATAAGTTTATGTGTACCGATAAGGATGTCTATACGTCCCGCTTGCAAGTCATCAAGTACGGCTCGTACCTGTCGAGCCGAGCGTGCTCGCGAAAGATAATCCACCCGCACGGGAAAGGCCCTCAACCGGTCTCGGAATGTCTGATAATGCTGATAAGCCAAGATGGTTGTAGGGACGAGCACTGCTACCTGCTTAGAGTCACAAGCAGCCTTAAATGCTGCACGCACAGCCACTTCTGTTTTTCCGAATCCAACATCGCCGCATACAAGACGATCCATCGGTCGTGCCGTCTCCATATCCGCCTTTACATCCTGTGTCGCTTTTAACTGGTCGGGAGTATCTTCATAAAGAAAACTCGCCTCCAACTCGTGTTGCATAAATGAGTCAGTACTGAAAGCGTATCCTTTCTCGTGCCTGCGACGGGCGTAAAGTTTGATGAGATCGCGGGCAATATCCTTAATCTTTTTCTTCGTCCGCTCTTTCAACCGTTCCCAGGCACCGGTTCCGAGTGTTGAGAGATGCGGCGGTTCGCCCGTGTCGCTATGGCGATATTTGCTGATTTTATAAAGCGAGTGAATGGAGACATCCACTTTATCGCCACGCTGATAGATGATGCGAATCATCTCCTGATAGGAGTTTTTCGTGGGCACGCGTACCAATCCGCCGAACTTCCCGATGCCATAATCTACGTGGACAATGTAATCTCCCGGTTCCATTTCCTGCAACTCTTTCATCGTGAGCGCCATCTTGCCAGCCCGGGCTGTATCACTTCGCAGGCTGTATTTGTGGAAGCGGTCGAATATCTGATGGTCAGTGAAAAAACAGGCACGTAGACCATTATCGATGAAACCCGTATGGAGCGTACCCGAAAGGAAGACTTCCTTAGAGTCTGCCGCATCAGCCTTCTCCGGAGAAATGGCGTTATAATCGTGATGCATAAATGCTCCCCCACTTTCGGAAGAAACCGAAGAACTTGCATTTTTTAATATCTCTGTCAATCTCTCTTGTTGTTTCTTACTGTCCGATAAGATATAAATAGTATAACCACTAAGAGCATATTGGTCTATGGTTTGCCGCAAGAAATCGAAGTTTTTATGGAAAGGTGGTTGCGGAGTCGTGTTAAATTGGATTTTAACTTGGGGGGTATCCGTAGGCTGGTGACAAAATTCCACGCGACAAAAACTCGCCATATCTTCCGTGAATTGCGACGGACTAATCAGCTGACTCTCGCGCCTCATCTCACGTACAATCTCTTGGCGCTCCATTTCCGTTGCTTCTTCCATCCGCTCGGTTATTGCCTGTGAAGAAAAACCTTCGTCATATATTTGCACGATACTGTCACGAACGTAGAGCATATCCTTAATAGCAAGCAATGTGTTAGCAGGGAGAAATCGGAAGAAAGATACTTTTTCCGTCGATAATCCGACTAATTCCGGTACAATTTCTACGGCTGTCATCTTATCTTTCGACAATTGGTCTTGCACTGTAAACGTACGAATCGTATCGATTTCATCTCCGAAAAAATCGATACGATAAGGCAATTCACCGGAAAATGAATAAACATCAAGGATACTGCCACGCAAGGCAAACTGTCCAGGTTCATACACATAATCAGTCTCTGAGAATCCGAGAGCAAGCAGTTTGTGTGTCAACTCCGTTACACGGATCGTTTGCCCCACTTTCAAAGACAATCTGCGCTCATCCAATTGTTTTTTAGAAACCACCAATTCACTCAAGGCTTCGGGCGAAGTCACAATATACATCGGTATCGTCGAAGAACTGATGCGAGTCAAGACTTCCGTCCGCAATATCTCATTGGCGGCATCGCGCTGTCCGTATTTTACAGCCCGTCGAAACGAAGAGGGGAAAAACAGCACTTGCTCTTGCCCCATTACTTGTGTCAGATCGTGGTAAAAATACCCTGCTTCATCAGTATCTTGCAAGACAAAAAGCACGGTTCGGTTCAGCATTGCGGTCAATCCCGCAAAAAACATCGGGACAGAAGAGCCTACCAATCCTTGCAAAAAGATGCTCCGCACAGTTTCGTCATTCACAGCATTAGCAAATGCCCGAGCCTGTGATGTTGCTCCATAAAGTTGTTGAATATGTTGTAAATCCATATAGATAAATCCCAAAGATCACGTCATCCACTCGCAATCATCTTCCCAAATGAAAGCGAAGTTATTGCGTTGCTTACTCCTCGATTCTTGGAGAGGTTGCAGACGGCATTTTCGGATACTTCCTCATCCATCCGTCCAAACGGAGTCGCATCACGCCGAAGAAAGCTTCGCCGAAAATACCACCGCTCATTTTACTGGTGCCCTCACGACGGTTAACAAAAATAACGGGCACTTCCTTGATCTTGAAACCTATCTTATAAGCCGTATATTTCATCTCAATCTGAAAACCATAACCTTTGAAACGCACTTCGGAGAGTGGTATCGTTTCAAGAACCCGACGGCGGTAACACTTGAATCCAGCTGTCGTGTCGTGCACCGAAAAGCCCGTGATAAAGCGCACATACTTGGATGCAAAGTAGCTCATCAGCACCCTGCCGATAGGCCAATTGACCACATTCACACCACTGACATAGCGCGATCCGATGGCAACATCATATCCTTCATCGTGGCAGGCTGCATAAAGACGCGGCAAATCATCCGGATCGTGACTGAAATCGGCATCCATTTCAAAGATGTATTCATAGCTATGCTCCAACGCCCAACGGAATCCCGTGATATAGGCTGTACCAAGTCCTAATTTTCCTTGCCGCTCAATGATAAACAACCGATCGGCAAACTCTTCTGTCATCAGCCGATGAACGATACCCGCTGTTCCGTCCGGACTCCCATCATCGATGACAAGGATATGAAAACACTTAGTCAATGAGAATACGGCTCGTATGATTTTCTCTATGTTCTCTTTCTCGTTGTATGTCGGAATGATTACAATGCTGTCGCTCTGGTTCATAGTTTATCTAATTAATTGTGTCACAAAGGTAGAAAGAAAAATCGAGAAAGAAGCATCGGGGAGCGCAAATAACGCGAGTTCGGGATAAACTTGTATTATGCGGGTGAGAAAGGGGCGTAACAGACAGGATCAGACGACACCTTTTTACCCCACTCGTGGGGTCTCTCTGCATATCACTCGTGGGGTGTTTCTGTACCTCACTCGTGGGGTAATACGAACGATGTACCATATAAGAAAATGCTTATCCTGAATTTGCGTTAAATATTATAAGTCCGACAAACTTATGAACACGCCTCAAGTGTCAAAAACATTAATGCTCACAGCATCAGGACAACGGCTTCTATCGCTACTCCGTTACGATACTTGCCGCAACCCCGTTACGATGATTGCCGTAACTACGTTACTACACTTGCCATAGCCCTGTTGCGATTTTGACAATTATTTAGAAGGAAAATTCTGTCGAACTCACATTAGGATAAGATTAACGATAAGTTTGTAACAGAGAATCATTTCTCCTCATTAGATCGGCGAGATATAAATTTCATTACTCGCACATTAAAGAGGATATTATAATTATCTAAATAATAAAGGGAATAAATGGATAAAAACTAAAAGAGTATCGTGAAAAAGAATTAATATTCCACACTTAAACAAGCTCACCATATACGATTCGCCACTTTTACACACTTGATAGTATCAAATGAGAAGTCCCATAGGTAACGATGAAAAGTATAGGAGTAAGGTGGCAGAAGTCCCATAGGTCTCACCGCCAAATATAGTGATTAATCGCATTGAATGCATATCTTTTATTCAGAATCTGCATATTTTTATTTCTTAGCTTCTCCAAACTAATAAACACATATCGTTTCTTGATATTTTATTAGTCTGATCCCATAACACGCCTTTTACTTGGCTTCTTACCATTGTGGCAGACTAAGAAATATAACAACAGAATTGAAAATCGGATAATGTTATTCATTGTAAAGGAGTTAAAAGAAATAAGGAGTTAAGTCATTGGTTTCATCTCAGACTTAACTCCTTATAATTTTAATTTATTTATTCTCTTAAAAACTTATCAGCCGTTCATTGACAAAAGGAACTCATCGTTGCTGCGAGTATGAATCATCCTGTCGTGAATGGAATTCATTGCTTCTATCGGATTCATATCGGCAATATATTTGCGCAGTATCCACATACGGTCGAGTGTCGTCTTGTCTTGCAACAAGTCGTCGCGACGCGTACTTGAAGCCACGAGATTAACTGCGGGGAAGATGCGTTTGTTGGACAGTGAACGGTCGAGCTGAAGTTCCATATTACCAGTACCCTTAAACTCTTCAAAGATCACTTCATCCATCTTACTGCCGGTGTCGATCAAGGCAGTTGCAATGATGGTAAGCGAGCCGCCGCCTTCGATGTTACGTGCAGCACCGAAGAAACGCTTGGGCTTTTGCAGAGCATTGGCATCCACACCACCCGTCAATACCTTACCGCTGGCAGGTGCAACCGTATTGTATGCACGAGCCAAGCGCGTGATCGAATCGAGGAAAATGACAACATCGTGACCACACTCCACCATTCGCTTGGCCTTCTCTAAGACGATTCCGGCAATCTTCACGTGACGTTCGGCCGGTTCGTCAAAGGTCGATGCGATGACCTCCGCATTCACCGTGCGCGCCATATCGGTAACTTCCTCGGGACGCTCGTCAATAAGCAGCATCATCAAATAAGCCTCGGGATGGTTGGCAGCAATTGCGTTGGCAATATCTTTCATCAAAATAGTCTTACCTGTTTTAGGTTGAGCGACAATCAAAGCACGCTGCCCTTTACCAATGGGAGAGAAAAGATCTACAACACGCGTAGATAAGTTGGTGGTCTCGCGATTACCACATAGGTTGTATTTCTCATCAGGGAACAACGGTGTAAGATGTTCGAACGGAATACGATCGCGCACTTCACCCGGATTCCTACCGTTAATCTTATCAATGCTCGTCAAGGGGAAATACTTCTCTCCATCGTGGGGTGGACGTACGTGACATTGCACCACATCACCAGTTTTCAGTCCATAGCGTTTGATCTGCGGCCCGGCAACATACACATCATCTGGCGATGACAGATAGTTATAGTCGCTTGAACGTAAGAATCCGTATCCATCAGGCATAATTTCCAGTACGCCATTGGCTGTGATAATATCCGTGAAGTCATACGTCGGAACATAACTCGACGGAGCGACAGGCTGTTGATAACCTTGTGTCTGCGGCATTACAGGTGTCGTCGGGTTATCGAACATATCAAAATTGGGCACAGCTCCCTGGTCTTCTATCGGTAAATCGACAACAGGAATAAAGTCGGTTCCATCTCCCGGATCGCCTTCCCAAATACCCTCAGCAATGGCTTCGCGTTTTTCTTCGGCATCTTCGTTGTGAGCATTGATTTTCGCTTGCAGCTTTGCCAACAAATCATTGCTTTCTTCGTCATTATTCGTTACTACTTCACCGGAGGCAAATGCTTGCTCGGGAACAAAAGGAGTTTCTTGAGAAACGTCTTGCTTATCCTCGGACTGAGATTTTTTCTCCTGAGCTTCAACTCCGATTTTATCTTCAGTCTGTGATTCCATTTGAGTCTCTTTGGCAGCCCGCGCAGCCTCAGCAGCAGCAATCAGTTCGAGCTCTCGCTTCGATTTACGCCCTCTATGCTTAGGAATCATCGCCAGCAACTCTTCTGAAGTCAGTTCTTTCTCTTGTTTCGGCATTTCCTCTACATCGGTCTTAACAGATTCATCTTTGAAAAGCGGTTGTTGTTCAACAGAAACTTTGTTCTTTTTCAAGTCAAAATTCTCTCCCTCTTTCCCATTAACAGTATATACCTTATCGGTATCTTTTTTGGCAATTCTTACACGGCGGCGTTTCGCCCCCAACGGATTTTTGTTCCCTTCATCTATGGCCTGTTTATCTAAAATGGCATAGGCAATATCTTCCTGTGTGGCATTAGATGAGAACTCGGCACCCAACTTGGTTGCAATATCTTCGAGTTCGGAGATACCTTTCGATAATAATTCGTCTTTGCTATACATATATTGTATAATAAATTTCTCTGATTGAAAGACCGACGTTTCAAGAGTTGAAACGCGGGTTGTATTAAAATTTGGTTGCAAAGGTACTAAAAAAAATGAATAAAGCAGTACCGGAGATAAACTGATTTAAGTGATTAACATTAATTAATCGTGCATTTCACGCACTGAAAGCATATAAACGAAAAATGACCGATCCAAACGGGACCGGTCATCTCTATCTGATATGAATCGGATTATTCTCCTTTTTCCAGCTTAGCCTTCAAGTCAGCAAGTACATCGAGGTCTCCTAATGAGGTACCTGCAACGACATTATTGATCTGCGGCGCATCACTCTTCTTAGCACCGGTGTGCTTATGAGCGGGTTTCACTTCATCTTTACCCTCTTCAAAAGTACGGCTGTGTGAAAGGATGATACGCTTAGCATCTTTCACAAACTCAATAACCTTAAATGAAAGTTCTTCACCGAGATGTGCTTGAATTCCGTCTTCTTTGACAAGATGCTTCGGAGTAGCAAAACCTTCACCACCTTCGTTCAACGTAATCACTGCACCTTTATCCATCATCTCCGTAATCTTGCCCGTGTGAACGGATCCCGGAGTATACAATGTCTCGTAAGTGTCCCAAGGATTGTCTTCGAGTTGTTTATGACCAAGACTCAAACGACGGTTTTCCTTATCTATTTCGAGAACCACAACGTCCATTTCCGCACCCACATGTGTGAATTCTGACGGATGCTTTACTTTCTTGGTCCAAGACAAGTCGCTGATATGGATTAGTCCGTCGACACCCTCTTCAAGTTCAACAAAGATACCAAAGTTGGTGAAGTTACGTACTTTTGCCGTATGCTTACTGCCGACCGGATATTTCACCTCAATAGTCTCCCACGGATCTTCTTTCAATTGCTTGATGCCAAGAGACATCTTACGCTCTTCACGGTCAAGTGTCAAAATCACAGCCTCAACTTCATCGCCAACGTGCATAAACTCTTGTGCACTGCGCAGATGCTGGCTCCAAGACATCTCTGAAACGTGAATGAGACCTTCAACACCCGGAGCTATCTCAACGAATGCACCATAATCAGCAATAACAACAACCTTACCTTTCACGTGATCACCCACTTTGAGGTTCGGATCGAGTGCATCCCAAGGATGCGGAGTAAGCTGTTTCAGACCAAGTGCGATACGCTTTTTCTCGTCATCGAAGTCGAGAATCACCACATTAATCTTCTGATCAAGTGTCACGACCTCGTGAGGATCGCTCACGCGACCCCAAGAAAGGTCTGTAATATGAATCAATCCATCCACACCACCGAGGTCAACAAACACACCGTAAGAAGTGATATTCTTGACAGTTCCTTCGAGAACCTGCCCCTTTTCGAGTTTACTGATAATTTCTTTTTTCTGTGCTTCCAACTCAGCTTCAATGAGAGCCTTGTGAGAAACAACAACATTGCGGAATTCTTGATTGATCTTCACAACCTTGAACTCCATCGTCTTGCCTACGAAAACATCGTAGTCGCGTATAGGATGAACGTCAATCTGGCTGCCGGGGAGGAATGCCTCGATTCCGAATACATCAACTATCATACCGCCCTTGGTGCGACACTTGATGTAACCCTGGATGACTTCTTCATTTTCAAGCGCTGCATTGACACGTTCCCAACTCTTGCTCAGGCGAGCTTTCTTGTGGGAGAGAATCAACTGACCTTTCTTATCCTCCTGGTTCTCAACGTAAACTTCGACTTTATCGCCCACTTTGAGATCGGGATTATAACGGAATTCGGAAGCGGGGATAATACCATCGCTTTTGTAACCGATATTAACGACAACCTCTTTCTTGTCTACTGAGATTACCGTCCCTTCAACAACCTGATGATCTGAAACCTTGTTCAGAGTCTCATCATAGGCTTTTTGAAGGTCTTCTTCACTTGCGCTTGCGTTGGCCCCATTCTCAAACTCATCCCAGTTGAAGTCTGCTAACGGTTGAACGTTCTTTAAATCTGACATAAAAATTATTTGTTTTGTAAATTAATAAAGTTAGACTTTATGTGAATTAATTAAAAATCGGCTGCAAAGATACGACTTTTAAGACTATAAACAATACAGAGATCCGACATTTATCTTCGTTGTTAATTATATTTAACGTGGATTTTCGTATCATCAATTCGACTAAATTGAGAGGACAATAAGAGTATTGGCATCTATAATCTTAAACATTCATCATAGTTTCCCATCATATACCCCTTTCCGTTTTTCTTATATCAAAACCATTAAGCAGCACAAATCTCTTCCTTAGCAACCTTCTCTCAAAATCGAATAAAAATGTAACAACTCGTCCATTCACTCTCCAATCCTCCGGTTCACAGCAAGTTTCGCTTGTAAAACTTGAATTATCTAAAATTATCTTTATCGTTGAGTATATCTCGATTTTAATCATTACTTTTGCAAAACAATCGACAAAGCGATGATCAGCAAGGCTAAAATCAAATATATTCAATCCTTAGCACGCAAAAAAAAACGTACGACCGAAAGAGTTTTCGTGGCCGAAGGTCCGAAAGTAGTGGGCGATTTGTTGTCCGTTTTACCTGCTCTTGCTGTCTTCGCCACATCTGATTGGATGGACGATCATCATCATCAATGCGGACAAAGAGCCGAACTAACGGAAGTGACGAATGAAGAACTGCGGCGTATCAGCTTCTTGCAGCATCCGCAAGAAGTATTGGCCGTATTTCCACAATTCACTGACAAGACAGACAAGTCGGCTGTTTCGACACATCTGACAATAGCTCTCGACGGTATACAAGACCCCGGAAATCTCGGTACTATCATCCGAATCGCCGATTGGTTCGGCATTACCGATATCTTTTGCAGTCTCGATACAGTCGACATATACAACCCCAAAGTAGTACAGGCGACAATGGGTAGCATTGCCCGAGTAAATATCACATACACCGATCTGCCGCAGTTTATAGACTCCCTTCCCGCCAATGTCCCGATTTACGGCACACTTTTAGACGGTAAAAATCTATATAACGAAACGCTATCTACAACCGGTCTCATCGTGATGGGCAACGAGGGAAACGGTATCTCATCAGAAATCCGCAGGCGAATCACTCACCGGCTCCTCATCCCCAACTATCCACAAGGTCGTGAAACAGCCGAAAGCCTAAATGTGGCCATTGCAGCCGCTATCACGTGCAGCGAATTCCGACGCCGTCAAATGCCCAGAACCAACAAATAAAAGGAATCAAATAATGGAAATAGAATTATACAAAAGTCGCAGTTATTCAGGCTGCATCAAGTCAGCTTACATACTTTTCAGCACCAATCTCACCACCATTTTCAAACGTACTTGGCTTTCGATATTGGTTTATTCAATCCCTTTGGCAATAATGATAGATTTAAGTCTATCAAGTAGAGCATTAAATGAAGCCGACCTTCCTATTCCTACTACAACATTAGTACTGATGAGCGGTATGTGTATTTGGAGCCTTGCAGGTTGCATCTGGTTTATTGCCGTCGTCAACAGAATACTCAACACCCGAACATTGAAAGCTAACTTAATACGCGCTACCGTTTTAATCCTTATATTACTACACGTGGCCGGATTCGTGAAAATAATTCTCCAACTTGTCAATACACTTGTAGTAAGTACTTTTCTATCTGCAAAAGTCTCATCAGGAGCGGCAACACTCACTTCAACAGTCATCGAGATACTACTTGATTCTGCATTCTTTGTTGCACTATTACCCTGTACTTTCTCTATAATCAAATATCTGATAGATCCCCAAAGCAAGATTTCGGATATCTTCGGCAAGGCTTATCGACACGGTTGGCGTCATTGGGGGTTTCTCTTTATCACGTTATTCATCACAGGAATTATATTCTGTCTCATTGCAACAGTACTCTTCGCACCTTTCGGAATCATTGTAGAGGCACAAATATCCGACCTACTCGGAACACTGAACGGTGACCCGTCCGGTATTCCCTCAAACTTCTATATTTTACTTTACGGTACCACTTTACTCACATCTTTCATCTTTGCTTATCTCGTTATTTGGTCGTCTTTCGTGTTCTATTATGCCTATGGTTCCATCGAAACAACCGAGCGAGAACGTGAAAAATCATTAACCGCATAACTAATGTGTATCGATAAGTAAACAAATTGGCCAATAAATTAACTGACGAATAAACAAACCCACTTATCAACTTACCCCGAACACAGGTCGATCAGATGTGAAACCGATATTTATGCTTTGCCCGTTGTGGTGTAGTAGGGCTGAAAGAGCCTGAGAAGCTGCTGCGAGCCACACCTCGATATTGTGCCCAACGATCGCGGATATGTGACACATACCCCACTGTTTCATCGCCGCGCATATAACCGTAACGAACCACTGGATCGGTGTAATAAGCCGATTCACGCAGTTTCAAAACAAATTCAGAGACGTCATCCCAACGATATGGATCGCGATTATACTTGCGGGCAAGAGCCATTGCATCGCGAATGTGAAAGTAACCACCGTTATAACTGGCCAGCACGAAGTAATAACGCTCTACCCGATTACGTACATCTGCAAACTTGCTTTCCAATTCTTGCAGGTACTTTGCAGATGCAGCGATGTTCGATTCGGGGTCGAACATCTTCGATTGGGGCAATCCTAAATGAGCAGCCGTGCGCGGCATAATCTGCATCAGACCGCAAGCGCCGGCCCAAGAGCGGGCTTGCGGATCGAAAGTTGACTCCTGGTAACACTGTGCGGCCATCAATCTCCAATCCCAACGAGCCAACGGAGCATATTTCTGAAAATAATGATCGTAATGCGAAATCATGCCACCCGCACGGTTCAACATCGGTGAATAAACCCTGCGTGTCACACTGCGGGTAGACAAGAGAAACGCTTCTTCTTCACGAATATCTTTTATCATTCCCGGCTGAAACCATCGGTTGAGCGCATCTGCCAATTCGTTGTTGCCCGATTGCACTGCCCATTGCGTACGAAGTGAATCAATTTCAGTACCACAAAACTTCACACCTTGTATCGTTCGAGGCAACTGAAAAGCTGCAATGTCGCCGTCACCCTTGCGTAAACGCGTCACTAATTCGGTCGTATCTTTACAAACCTCTACCCGAAGCGATACGCCGAGCTTCTGAGCAAACTTCTCGCACAGCATATATTGTGTTCCCATACCGTGCCCGTGATAGTCATAATAATTGTCAGGACCTGTCAGCGTGAGCATAATCAGTTCTCCGTTATTCACGATATCATTGAGTTTAAAATCACCGTTTGCAGGTATCGAATCCCCGTCCAGTGATGTTCCCCAAGGCGTTGTCACAGGTTCTTTCTTCTCAGTACAACTCAGGATGAGAGTAAGAAGAAACAAACAGCAAATCGATTTAATGTGCATACGAAAACGACACAAAAGTAATACATTTCTTGGAAATATCTTTGGAAATGACTATTTTTGTGCGATAAAATGCTGATAAATCCACAATGAGGAGCTTACAAGAATTAATCCGACCCAACATCCGTTCTCTCTCTCGGTCTGCCCACTTGTCCGTCGCAAGCCAGGAATACAAAGCAGGCATTCGACTCGATGCCAACGAAAATCCCTATAACGCACCTTTCAATCGTTATCCTATTGAATCGGAAAACCGATTCAAGGCTTTGGCAGCCCAAATTAAGGGTATTCCAGTGGAGAACATCACGTTAGGCAATGGTAGTGATGAGCTGATTGACTTATCATTTCGCATTTTTTGTCGTCCGCAAAAAGACAATGTAGTAGCCATTTCGCCCACTTACGAAATGTACCAACACTATGCCGACCTCAACGAAGTAACTTATCGGGCTGTGATACTCAATGAACAGTTCGGCCTCTCGTCCCGAAAGGTGCTCGACGCGTGTGATGCACGAACTAAAATCGTATGGCTTTGCTCGCCCAACAACCCTTCGGGCAACAGTCTCGAACGTGAAGAAATGTTACAAATCATAACTGATTTCGACGGAATTGTAATCATCGACGAGGCTTACAGCGACTTTGCCGCCCAATGTCCGATGCGTAACGAAATCGCCGATCACCCTAATCTAATCGTACTTAACACGCTAAGCAATGCTTGGGGCAATGCAGCTCTACATTTAGGTATGGCTTTTGCTCATCGTGACATCATTGAATTTTTCGATCGGATACGCCCTCCCCACCCCATCAATGCTCTTACTTTACAACAAGCCATCGAGGCGATATGCGACCCATATGAGGTTGACAAATGGGTGCGGATGCTGCTTTTAGAGCGTCGCAGAATGCTCGATGCACTCCGCGAACTGCCTATCTGTAAGGCTGTCTACCCCACCGAAGCTAACTTTATACTTGCTAAGATGACCGATGCTGCAGCTATTTACGAGTATTTAGTAAGCAAACGAATCTTCGTCCACCCACTCATCAACACACCACTTTGTACCGATTGTCTTCGCATCTCCATCGGAACTAAGAGCGAAAATAATGCATTGCTTGCCGCACTTCGACAATACGGAAGATAAAAAGCACTGAAATACGCCTTTATTCTCATTTCCCTATCCCACGCATTGAAATAGCTCGACTTTTCCTTTTTCACTCTTCCACTTTCCATTAACCGTTAAACAGTCTACGTTTAACAGTTAATTAGCGTGCGTTTAACCATTAATTGCATTACAAATAACTGTTAGTCATAGCGTGTTTAACCATTAATTATAAAGATAAAGGATAAATTTCGGTAAGTAACTGATAATGAGATCTTTTAATAGATACTATCTCGCCGCTGTAAGAAAATGTGAACGATGATACCAATAATGATCAATACTAAGCCCATCAGCATCGGGATATTATACCGAGTCCATCCCGTGATATAGCAGATTAATAATGTCACTACACCGAGATACACGAAGTAAAGTCCTAAATTTTTAGAGATTTTCCTCATTGAGTATGCAAATTTGAGGACAAAAGTAGGAAAAAACACCGTGAAAAGCGAATTCTCAATACAGAATCACACCACAATCTCCAGACAAATTAAAATATTTTAAGGAATACCAAACTCTCATTTACGATATAAATCGTACTTTTGTAAAAATTAGAAGTAATGAGCTTCTTGCAGTATCACTTTTATCTTTATGGCTAAGCAGTGAATAATATAAACGGAAAAAATAGAATGAAACAGATATTACGCATCTTATGGGTATCGTTTTTGATGATGGCAGCAGTCTTGAAAGGATCTGCCCAGAGAGTCGTGACCATACAAATTACTGACGGAGAGAACATTCCGGCTGATGCTGCATCGGTAATCATCACCGAGATAAAAGAACGAAAGGTGGTCGGAAACGGTATTGCCGGAACTGACGGAAAGATTATTTTCCATCTGAATGACGGCGAATATCAGGTATATATCAGTCTACTGGGCTATAAGAATGTACTTGAAAAGATTCGCATTCCATCGGATTCTGAACTCTATTCTTTCGTATTGGAACCGGAAATCGCACATTTGAGCGATGTGATTGTCACTGCCCGACAACGTCGTCCTGTTGCCAAGATGATTGACGGGAAGGTTTCTATCAACGTTTCCCGTTCTTATTTGACAGATTTGGGAAATGCAGTTGATGTGTTGAAACATTCGCCCGGCATTCGAGTAGGCAACGACGGCAGTATCTCTTTGTCATCACCGGGCGGAACGGCAGTATACGTCAACGGCAAGAGAATACGCTTACAAGGCGACCTGCTGACCGCTTACCTACGCTCATTACCGTCATCGAAGATCGAACGGATTGTCACTTCGCCCAATCCTGACGCAAGTTATGAGTCGGAAGGAGCCGGTGGGGTCATTGATATCATCCTGAAACGCAACGAAGATACAGGCCTCCATCTCACCACTTCTCACGGGCTGGCTTATTGGGAACATCTGCGCGAGACATCGGATGTAGGCTTATCGTATCATCGGAAAGACTGGCAGATAGGCGTAAACTATAATCAGAGCATCGGTCATTACGGTATGCGATATGGCAGTGAACGCCTGCAAGACGGCAATCGGAACCTATCCGAGACCGTAGATACCGACAAACGCAACGTTTATGCAGGCGGAATGGATTTCGTATGGCAACCTAACGGACAACACAAACTGTCGATCCTGACTTCTGTCAATGCCGTTGTAGGACCGGGAAAAACAATTACCGAAACCCGGATTTACCACGAAACAAATGCACTGAAACAGATACTTAGAGCAGAAAATGACTATATCAAGCAGCGTAATTTGAAGTATGGGGGCGGGCTGAATTATCTCTTTACCCCCTCATCGAGACATTCTGTTTCTGTCAGTACTGATTGGATTCACGTCGACGGCACCTCTCGCAACAATCAGCCCAATGCTTATTTTATGCCGGACGGCTCACCGGCTCGTCGTGATCTGTATTATTCAGACACAAAGAAAGATATAGATATACTGTCTTTGATGACTGATTATAAACTGACGATAGGTAAAGAAGACGACTTCTTGAGCGGTTTGAAACTGTCTCGTATTATCAGCAACAATGATTTCAGGTTTTTCACGAATTCCGTTTTTAATACAAATAGATCGAATCGGTTTAAATACAGCGAGACCAATATTGAGGGATATGCTCAATATACGATGCGGCGGGCCAAATGGGCAATCACGGCCGGTCTGCGTGCAGAGTATATGCACACTGATGGGCAACTGCAACCTTTCGGCAAGGAAAAAGCAAAAGAGGAGAACAAGCGGAATCGGTTCGGACTCTTCCCCAATCTTTCCGTATCTTACCAAGCGACAGATGTTACCAAGCTTACACTCTCTTACAGCAAGAGACAGGATAAACCCAAATACGAAGACTTAAATCCTTTCGAGTATCTTCTTGATGAGTTGACTTACTGGAAAGGGAATCCTTTTATCACACCACAGGTCAGTCATAGGTTAATGTTGAATCTTGCAGTCAGGAATTTAGGGCTTACCTTATCTTATAATCAGTTGAATGACTATTTTACTGCATTGACAGATACCTATGAAAAAGGAACGATTGTAATGACAACGAAGAATATCGGTCGACAAAAACAAATGGGATTAGAACTTGTGTACAGCCGAAGATTAGTTCCGTGGTGGGATATAAGTTTTAACGGAGGTGCTTTTTATTTCATCAATCAGCTCGATTATGAAAAATATAAGGAGACTTATCGCCGTCCATCCTGTGTGCTTTCACTATCTAACGACATCCTTTTACCAGCCGGGATTCGTCTTGAATTGTCCGGTCGATACAACTCCAAACGACAGGGGAACAGCTATGAAGTACTGAAATCGACAGGTAGTGTGGATGCTGGATTCAGTAAAAGTCTGCTGAAAAACCAATTAAATCTCTCACTTTTGATGACAGATATCTTTCACACAGAACGTTGGGACAGTTATGGAACAAAAGGACAACTCGACCTGACATCGTGGGGACAGGGCGAGAGTCGGCAACTTTTGTTCAGAGTTAGGTTTCAACTCGGTATCCAGAAACTCAAAGCTGACAAGAAAGAAATCAAAGAACTTGACAGACTTTAATCAAAAAATAAATTTCTTATTCTTAATAATACGACAACAATTACGTATAAGCGTTCATCCCGGCGCAGCTTGGCAATTTGAGAAAATAAGTCCCACAGCCAACTTCTATACTCGTAGCAATAGCTGTTTTACTGACAGGATCGTGATTGAAAGGCGATATTTTAGTTTGTCCTCGTGCCAAGAACTGTACCTTTTCGGCATCACCGAGATGCCCGTAATCGAATTTGCTGTAGCTGGGATTATCTTTATATCTCCCGACTTGGCTGTATTGATAAGGATTATCGCTAAAAAACTCGCGCGCATAAACCGCTTCGTCATAACCTCCGACACTAAATCAATTGTCTTTTACGTGCTGCGCAACACTATCAGCAGCGTTAATCTGGCCACAAGCAACGCCCGAAATACAAGCCGTGACAAACTCGCCGGCCAACAATCCAATAGCTAATTTGTTCACACTTAATTATATAGACTTTCATCGTTCGTTGTTTAACAATGCAGAGTTAGAAGTAAATTGCAAACGCAGCAATACATAAAATGAATGGTTTTCAACAAAATAAACAAACATATACTTACAGGACGATATACAAAACATCATCAACAAGCCTGCTGATGACATAAGAACAAAAAAGAAAGTGCGGCTTCCTGAGTGCGTTCTAACCTTCAAGTCTGAAATGTTAAGAATAGAATTGGCTTTTAACCAGACCTTCTCGAGTGGAAAGAGTGCACGCATCCCCGCACTTATCTGTATTTTATCTATCCATTTTGATGTTGCAAAGATACGACGATAACTAATACTTTGCAATACTTAAAAATCGGTAATTCAACATCTCCTCATTTTTAGGTACAACTCATTGACCGAAATTCAGAGAATGCCTTTATATTAATTCGTGATTTTTTCCATACAAATAGAAACCCGATATATAAATATTCTAAAAGAGAAATTGTATCAGTACGTAAAGGAAATTTACTCAAAAAGCAACTGAGGAAACACTCCGTTCCAGAATAGCAATAAGGAATCAAGAAGCGGAAAAATATCGATTAAAGAGATAAAGGCCTTCCCAAATACATCAAAAAGACGTTCCTTGCACTCCTATTAACTACTTTCCACCCAACAAATAACGCCCTTTCATCGACCAAAAGAATGTTAATCGGAAGCCCAAGAACGACAAAATAAAACGTAAATACGCCTAAACAGCCTTAAAAAAGGATGCCGAGAATTGCGTATTTACGCCCCAACGACTATCCGATTAGAAATAACGCCGTATTCAAGATGTATTTGTAAGAAAAATTTCTAACTGTAAATTACAATTTCAATCAGCGAAAATAAGTAAAATAAATAAACATAAGAACTGCGACAATAACAGCTATCGAAAACAATCGAAACAAACAACCTGTCACCTTTTTCACGATGACTATGGCCATAACGATACCTACTAATACGAAAAGATAATACAAAAAACTTGAGCTCATATACCTATTAAAGATTAAATCGAATTACTTGAACAAGTGGCGGAACAATGGAGGAATGGGCATTTCAAACTCCATTCGTCTGTGCGTAATGGGGTGATAGAAGCAGAGCACATAGGCGTGGAGACATAAACGCCCCAAAGGATCGTCTCCATTGCCGTATTTCGTATCGCCGCAAACAGGATGCCCCATATCGGCACAATGCACACGAATCTGATTTTTACGACCGGTCTCCAAACGAAATTCTACAAGACTGTGTTCGACTGTTCGTTTCAACGTGTGAAAATGAGTAACGGCATACTTACCGCCGTTATCGATCGGACTGGAATAAGTGACATAAGCCTTGTTGTCTTTAAGCCAATTAGCAACGGTTCCGCCGTCTTCTTCCATCTCACCTGATACCACTGCCACATAACGACGGTCGTAAACAATGTGGTGCCAGTCTTGTTCGAGCAATCGTTCTACCTCGATATCCTTAGCATAAATCATCAGTCCGCTTGTGTCTCGGTCTAACCGGTGCACCACATGAGCCGTACAACGCTGGTGTGTGCGTCGAAAATAATCATCGAGCACGGTCTTCACGTTGAGCGACGAATGTCCCGCAGCCATTGAAAGGATGCCCACATTCTTTTCCACAACGACCAAATGGCGATCTTCGTAAACAATTTTCAGGTAGCGACTTTTGAATGCATCGTTTTTCTTCGATTTGCTCACAGACACCTTCATACCCGCTTTCAACGGATAATTGAATTGTGTCACCCGCTTGCCGTTAACCTTAATACCGTTTCCCTGCAACGTAGCTTTCACCTTACTGCGACTTTCACGCTGTAAAGTTTCAAGCAACCACGGCAGCAGTTCGGCATCCCGGTCGACTATATAGGTGTCGTATCCTGCTTTATTTTGTAAACCATTCGTTCTCATCAGACTGCAAAGTTACGATATTTTTGCCATAGAGCGCACATCTGCCGTCGTTTTCTTCATACCGTTCGGCAGCTAAACACTTCGGAATATTTGGTTTATCGGGATATTCTTCGTACCTTTGCAAACAGTTAACAAGTGGACAAGTAAATAAAAAGAACAAGTGTTTGGTAGTAAACGATAGGTAAAAAATCCTCATCAACTTGTCAACTGTTAACTTATCAACTATAATATATATAAGGAATGATAACAGTTACGAATCTTGCAATTCAATTCGGGAAGAGAGTTCTTTACAAAGACGTCAACATCAAATTTACTAACGGCAACATCTATGGCGTAATCGGAGCCAACGGAGCAGGTAAATCAACGCTGCTCAAAGCCATCAGCGGCGAATTGGAACCGAATAAAGGAACCATCGAATTGGGACCGGGTGAACGGCTCTCGGTATTGGATCAGGACCATTTCAAGTACGATCAATACCGCGTTCTCGATACAGTCTTGATGGGACATAAACCTCTTTGGGACAATATGAAAGAGCGCGAGGCTCTCTATTCGAAGCCGGAGATGAGCGAAGAAGACGGTAATCGTGCAGCCGAATTGGAAGACAAGTTTGCCGAAATGAACGGTTGGGAGGCCGAAAGCAATGCAGCACAGATGCTGGGCAACCTCGGCGTAAAAGAGAATCTGCACGAAAAGCAGATGAGCGAACTGTCCAACAACGAGAAGGTTCGCGTAATGTTGGCCAAAGCTTTGTTCGGACATCCCGACAATCTGTTGCTCGATGAGCCTACTAATGACCTCGACCTCGACACGGTGCAATGGTTGGAAGAATATTTGGGTAACGTAGAACAGACAGTGCTTGTGGTCAGTCACGACCGTCACTTCCTTGATGCCGTGAGCACCCAGACCGTAGATATCGACTTTGGTAAAGTGAGTGTCTTTGCAGGTAACTATTCGTTCTGGTACGAGAGTTCGCAATTGGCATTGCGTCAGGCACAGAACCAACGTCAGAAAGCCGAAGAGAAGCGTAAGGAATTGGAAGAGTTTATCCGCCGTTTCTCTGCCAATGTGGCTAAGAGTAAGCAGACCACAAGTAGAAAGAAGATGCTGGAGAAACTGAATGTAGAGGAGATTCGTCCGTCGAGTCGCAAATATCCGGGCATCATTTTCCAAATGGATCGCGAACCGGGAAATCAAATTCTCGAAGTGGATGGTCTGAAAGCGGTAGACACAGACGGTACAGTGCTCTTCGATAACGTTAACTTCAACATCGAGAAAGGTCAAAAGGTGGTGTTCCTTAGTCATAATCCGAAGGCAATGACAGCCCTCTTTGAGATTATCAACGGCAATCGCGAGGCCGATGCCGGCACATATAAGTGGGGCGTGACAATCACTACCGCTTATCTGCCTCTTGATAACACAGCTTTCTTCAATAGCGATCTCGATTTAGTAAACTGGCTCAGTCAATACGGCTCTGGTAACGAAGTCGTGATGAAAAGCTATTTGGGAAGGATGCTGTTTTCGGGCGAAGAGGTGCTGAAAAAAGTCAATGTGCTTTCCGGAGGAGAGAAAATGAGGTGTATGATAGCCCGAATGCAGTTGAAAAATGCCAACTGTTTGATTCTCGACACACCGACCAACCACTTGGATTTGGAGAGTATTCAGGCCTTCAATAACAATCTGACAGGATTCAAGGGCAATGTTCTCTTTGCCAGTCACGACCATGAATTCATTCAAACTGTGGCCAACCGCATTATCGAATTGACGCCGAACGGAACCATCGATAAGCTGATGGACTATGACGACTACATCTATGACGAGGGCATTAAAGAACAAAAAGCAAAGATGTATACCATTTGATACCACACATCTATACACCATTTCTGACACAGGTCCGTACTAAACGAGACCTGTGTTGATGTGTATTATGAGCAAGAATGGCAAGCTTTTTGCTGCCATTGACATTAAATCAAAAAATGAGCAATGATGAATCAGAAAGAACAAAAGATAGACATAGAAGACGGAATCGTTACAGACAATGAAGAGATGACGAATCAGTGTTCTGAAAATGAGAATCAAACGACCTGCGAAACTGACCCGAACGCCTCAGATGAGCTAACTGACGAAAAGGCAGAAAACCAAGATCCATTGGCAGAAGCCAATGCAGAAATTGAAGAATTGAAAGATAAATATCTACGTTCTGTAGCCGAATTTGAGAACTATAAGAAGCGAACGCGCAAGGAAGTAGCTGATTTAATCCTCAACGGAGGCGAGAAAACGGTAGCTGCTATACTACCCATCATAGACGATATGGAACGAGCTATTGACAATGCAGGCAAAGCCGAAGACATAAAAGCACTTGAAGAAGGTTGGGAACTGATATTCAAGAAGCTGATGAAAACGCTCGAAAGCCTCGGTGTTAAGAAGATCGACACCGATGGGAAAGACTTCGACGTAGACTATCACGAAGCAGTTGCAATGGTTCCAGGTATGGGAGATGACAAGAAAGGCAAGGTAATCGACTGCGTTCAGGCTGGTTATATGTTGAATGATAGGGTTATCCGTCACGCGAAAGTTGCAGTTGGGCAATAAGTACACATTTAATGAAAGGGCCCCAAAGACCCTTTCATTTTTATTTTATCCATCTTTTACAAATGGCAAAGAGAGATTACTACGAGGTCCTAGGCGTTGAAAAGACTGCCACAGACGACGAAATTAAAGTGGCGTATCGGAAAATCGCTATCAAATATCATCCCGATCGCAATCCCGGCAACAAAGAAGCTGAGGAAAAATTCAAAGAAGCTGCAGAAGCTTATGATGTATTACACGATGCACAGAAACGACAACAATACGACCAATTCGGTTTCGACGGTCCTGCAGGAGCTGGTGGTTTCGGTGGATTTGGTGGCGCCGGAGGCTTCTCGATGGATGATATCTTCTCGATGTTCGGCGATGTTTTCGGTGGACATAGTGGTGGATTCGGAGGCTTCGGGGGCTTTGGGGGCAGCAGACAACGACCACAATATCGAGGATCTGATTTGCGTTTGAAAGTTCGTTTGTCGCTGCAAGAGGTTGCAACAGGTGTTACCAAGAAATTCAAAGTCAAGAAAGACGTCACTTGCTCACACTGTCACGGAAGCGGAGCAGAAGGTGGTAGCGGCACAGAAACGTGTCCGACGTGTCAGGGTCAGGGAGTAGTGGTCAAGACAGTACGTACAATGCTCGGTATGATGCAGACCCAAACGGAGTGTCCCACGTGTCACGGTGAAGGCTCAGTCATCAAAAACAAGTGTCACGAATGCAGCGGAAGCGGTATCGTAAAAGGCGAAGAGGTGGTTGAGATCAATATTCCTGCAGGTGTAGCTGAGGGTATGGTGGTCAACGTTCAAGGTAAAGGCAACGCCGGTCCACGACAAGGTACCAACGGAAATATCCAAGTTCTGGTTGAAGAAGAGCCCAACGATACTTTCATTCGCGATGAACAAGATGTAATTTACAATCTTCTCTTAGACTTTCCGACGGCAACACTCGGTGACGAAATCGAGATTCCGACCATTGAAGGTACCAAAGTGAAGATTAAAATAGAGCCTGGAACGCAACCGGGCAAGACGCTCAGGTTGCGCGGCAAGGGACTGCCCGCCGTGCAAGGTTATGGTACCGGCAAGGGCGATTTAGTAGTAAATGTCAGCGTTTACATACCAACCACATTGAGCAAAGACGAAAAAGCAATGGTGGAAAAAATGCGTGGAAGCGATAACTTTAAGGGAGACGCCGAGACAAAGAAATCTATTTTCGAACGATTTAAGAACTATTTCAATTAAGATTTACAGACGCAGACCGGCACAAAGCAGCTTGGTCTGCATCTTTTTAATACCCACACAATGGACTATCAACAAACTATCGAATACTTATTTAATAGTACACCCGTCTTTGAACACGTCGGGGCAACTGCTTATAAAGAAGGATTGGCCAACTCATTAGCCTTAGACGAACATTTCGGACATCCGCATCAGAAATTCAAATCCATTCATATTGCAGGCACAAACGGTAAAGGTTCCTGTTCACACAGCATAGCATCAGTACTCCAGTCGGCCGGATACAAGGTGGGACTCTATACTTCCCCGCATCTCATCGACTTTCGCGAACGTATCAAAGTGAATGGTGTTTGCATCAGCGAACAGGCTGTTGTTGATTTCGTTGAGCACGAACGGGCTTTCTTCGAACCGTTACACCCATCGTTTTTTGAACTAACTACGGCGCTGGCTTTTAAATATTTCGCTGAGCAAAACATTGATTTCGCCGTTGTTGAAGTCGGACTCGGCGGTCGTTTAGATTGCACCAATATTATTACGCCTATCTTGTCGATCATCACTAATATCAGTCTCGACCACACACAATTCCTTGGTGACACGCCGGAAAAGATTGCCCGAGAGAAGGCCGGGATTATAAAAAGAAGTGTTCCGGTGGTGATTGGCGAAGCAACAGAGCAGACTCGTCCCGTTTTTCAGGCACGAGCTGAGGAACAAGGAGCCCCTATCATGTTTGCAGAAAGTATGCCGGAAGTACTCACTTCGATCGCTTCTGCAAATGGAGGAATAGTCTATCAGACGCAGAACTACGGCGAATTGTGGAGCGAATTAAGCGGAAGCTATCAGCAAAAGAATATGAATACCGTACTGTGTGCATTGAATAAGCTCCGCAAAATGGGCATGCTGAAAGATGAAGAATGTATTAGAAATGGCGTGGCCAACGTCTGCGAGCGCACCGGTTTAATGGGGCGTTGGCAACGAATACAATCTAATCCTACCGTGATCTGTGATACTGGACACAACGTCGGAGGCTGGAAGTATCTGAGTAAACAGCTCAATGACCTACGATGCAGGCAACTCCGAATCGTTTTCGGAATGGTAGACGACAAAGATATAGACACCGTTATGAGTTTGCTACCTGCTTCCGCGCAGTATTATTTCACGCGAGCCACAACCCAAAGGGCTATTCCAGAACAGCAAATCAAAGAGATTTCGCTCCGTTTCAAACTACAAGGAGAAACATTCCCGACAGTTGCCGAAGCCTATCAACAAGCTCTTGAAGATGCTGATAAAGATGATTTCATCTTCGTGGGAGGTAGCAGTTATATCGTTGCAGATTTCCTTTCATTTCTCCATCAAATGAAACACGTGCATCATAATTAATTGTTTTTAACTCAAAATTGCTCGCATTTTTCCCTTGTTCACTTGCTAAATTCGTTTTTTTTCAGTTACTTTGCAACAAAGTAAAATCACTAAAAACTTACTGATATGACGAACACAGTGGAGACAGAAAACATTTGCGGTCTGAAACGTAAGGACTTTCAGACACGCATTGACGGAAAAGATACCGACTTATACATTCTTAAAAACAGTGAGGATAATGAAGTAGCGATCACCAATTACGGTGGAGCATTAGTGGCAATAATGGTTCCTGATAAAGAGGGTAACCGTGCCAATATCATCCAAGGGCACGATAATATTCGGGAAGTAATAGAAAGTCCCGAGCCGTATCTGTCCACTTTGATTGGCCGTTACGGCAATCGCATCTGCAAAGGAAGATTTCAACTACACGGCAAAGAATACAATTTACCCATCAATAACGGTCCGAATTCACTGCACGGAGGTAAAAAAGGCTTTAACGCCAAGGTTTGGGAAGCGCTCCAAATGAATGATCACACATTGGTTTTAAAGTATGTAAGCCCTTACGGTGAGGAAGGTTTCTCGGGCGAACTCAAAGTAACTGTCGTTTATACGTTTACTAATGATAACGAATTAGTTATCGATTATATGGCTACAACGAATAAACAGACTATCATAAACCTTACTAATCACGGATACTTCTCATTGGCAGGAATCGCCGATCCGACACCAACAATCGACAATCTTATTTGTGAAATCAATGCAGACTATTATCTGCCGATTGATGAAACCTCTATTCCGACAGGTGAAATCTGTTTTGTCAAGGGTACGCCTTTTGATTTCCGGACGCCTAAAACTATTGGACAGGACATTGATGCAGATAACGAACAAATTAAGAACGGTGCCGGTTACGACCACTGTTACGTACTAAATAAGAAAGAAGAAAGCGAACTCAGCTTTGCAGCTCGTATCAAAGAACCCATCAGCGGACGCACAATGGAGGTCTATACTACCGAACCGGGTGTACAACTCTATACAGATAACTGGGCCGACGGCTATAAAGGGCAGCACGGAGCGACATTCCCACGCCGCAGTGCCATCTGTTTCGAGGCGCAACACTTCCCTGACAGTCCGAACCATCCCTACTTCCCATCGGTCGTTTTGAAGCCGGGCGAACAGTATAAGCAGAAAACTATCTATCGGTTCAGTATCGAGAAATAAAGCAGAACACATCTAACGAATCATTTAATATTACGAAATATGGATATAGAATATGTAAGAAGTCGTTTCATCAAACACTTTGATGGAAAGACAGGGAATATTTATGCATCTCCCGGTCGTATTAACCTGATTGGCGAGCATACGGATTATAATGGCGGATTCGTTTTTCCCGGAGCCATCGATAAGGGCATTATGGCCGAAGTAAGACCCAATGGTTTGCAGACAATAATGTGCTATTCTATCGATTTAAAAGACCGCGTAGAATTCAAAGTAGACGATCCAGTAGGTCCGAGAGCCAGTTGGGCGCGTTATATCTATGGCATTGTGCAAGAGATGCGGAAGTTAGGCGTCGACGTAAAAGGCTTCAATACGGCCTTCGCAGGCGATGTTCCATTGGGCGCCGGAATGTCTTCTTCAGCTGCATTGGAGAGCTGTTTCGCTTTCGCTCTTAACGACTTGTTCAGCGATAACAAGATTTCCAAATGGGATATGGTGCTGGCCGGCCAGGCCACAGAACACAATTATTGCGGTGTGATGTGCGGTATTATGGATCAGTTTGCCAGCGTTTTCGGGCAAAAAGGCAAGTTGATGCGTCTTGATTGTCGTTCGCGCGAGTTTGAATACTTCCCTTTCAATCCGAAAGGTTACAAACTCGTGTTGCTCAATTCGTGCGTAAAACACGAACTAGCAGGCTCTCCTTACAACGACCGTCGTAATAGTTGCGAAAACGTTGTGAAGCATATCGCCGCCAAACACCCTGAATCCAAGTTCGAGACTTTGCGTGACTGTACGTGGGAACAACTTGAAGAAGTACGGGCAGAAGTGGGCGAAGAAGACTACAAACGTGCTCATTTTGTTCTCGGAGAGAAAGATCGCGTCTTAGCAGTCTGCGATGCACTCAATGCCGGGGACTATGAAACCGTAGGCCGAAAAATGTATGAAACCCACGAAGGACTTAGCAAAGAATACGAGGTTTCGTGTGAAGAGCTGGACTATCTCAACGACATTGCCAAGGCAAACGGCGTTACCGGCAGTCGCATTATGGGCGGAGGCTTCGGCGGTTGCACCATCAACCTCGTAAAAGACGAACTTTACGATACTTTCATTACAGATGCAAAGGCTAAGTATCAGGCTAAATTCGGTAAGGAACCGAAAGTCTACGACGTAATCATCAGCGATGGTTCGAGAAAGATTTGCTAATCCGAAAGAGAACAAAAAACCTTTGGTCTGCAACTGAAACAGCGGTTGCAGACCATTTCTATGTATATTATTAAACCATCAAATAAAATGAACGAGAAAAAACAAAATGGCAGTATCATTGCGATTATCACAATGTTCTTCCTCTATGCAATGATTTCTTTTGTAACGAATCTTGCTGCACCCATCGGAGTTATATGGAAAAACGTATTTGCAGACAGTTCCAACGCCAATACCATCGGTATGCTGGGGAATGCAATGAACTTCCTGGCCTACTTCTTTATGGGCATTCCCGCCGGTAAGATGTTGACCAAAATCGGCTATAAGAAAACAGCTCTCATTGGCATTGCAGTCGGTTTTATCGGCGTATTCACACAGTTCTTGTCAGGCAAAGTAGAAGTCGGCGTTTCCGGTTTTGCTACTTATCTGGCCGGTGCATTTATCTCCGGCTTTGCCGTTTGTATGCTCAACACAGTGGTAAACCCGATGTTAAATCTACTCGGCGGCGGCGGAAATCGCGGTAATCAACTCAATATGGTCGGCGGAACACTCAACTCTCTGTCGGGCACTTTAACTCCAATGCTTGTCGGAACACTGATCGGTACAGTCACAGCACAGACTAAAATGGTAGATGTAAACCTCGTAATGTACATTGCGATGGCTGTATTTGCAGGCGCATTCATCATATTGAGCTTCATTCCCATTCAAGATCCTGAGCTCGGTCGTACCACAGCCGATACCGTTTTCGAGCATAGCCCGATGGCATTCCGCCACTTTGTACTCGGTACCATCGCCATTTTCGTGTACGTAGGTGTAGAAGTGGGCATCCCTGGAACCCTCAACTTCTATCTCTCCGACACCTCTGCCAACGGCGCAGGCATACAAGGCAATGCTGCGGCAATCGGTGGTTTTGTTGCCGGAACCTATTGGTTCTTAATGCTTGTAGGCCGATTCTGTGGCGGTTTTATTGCCGACAAGGTGTCGAGCCGTACAATGATGACGGCCGCTAACATCATCGGCATCGTCTTAATTTTAGCTGCCATCACACTCGGCAAATCCACCACAGTAGATATGCCGGTATTTACGGGTTCATCGTTCCAAATGGTCAACGTGCCCATTGCAGCTATGTTCTTAGTGCTCTGCGGCCTTTGCACATCGATTATGTGGACAAGTACATTCAATCTTGCTACCGAGGGATTGGGTAAATACACGGCAAGTGCATCGGGAATTTTTATGGTAATGGTTGTCGGCGGCGGTCTGTTGCCTCTGCTTCAGAACTTCATTGCCGATAATTCCACCTATTTAGTTTCTTATTTCGTGCCCGTCTTGGCTATGGCTTATATGCTGTTCTATGCCCTATTCGGCAGTAAAAACGTCAATACCGATATTCCGGTATAACACCGAGAACGATTCAATAACAATTTCAAAGGCCTGTAATCGGAAATGATTGCAGGCCTTTTCCATTCCATTCTATTCACCTTATTTGTCAAGAAAAATCATTATTAAAGTCCATCAATACTTCATTATTTTTCATCGAATAATATAATGGTTGAAAAAACGCCATTTTCCAAAGACTCATAAAATACAGACTAACAGCCACTTAATATTTCCAAGCAATCAATACCCACTTAAAAAACACCCT
This sequence comes from Hoylesella pleuritidis, assembly GCF_963541955.1. Taxonomy (NCBI): domain Bacteria; kingdom Pseudomonadati; phylum Bacteroidota; class Bacteroidia; order Bacteroidales; family Prevotellaceae; genus Hoylesella; species Hoylesella pleuritidis. Next base: position 57,325 of record NZ_CAUTUT010000013.1, read on the forward strand.
AAAAAGCCGTTAATAAGACCGCAAACAACAGCTTATCATCCCCTCATCCAGGGCTTTCAGACCTCTCAAAAGCCACCTTTCACAATATCTCAAGCTATAAATCTCCTAATTAGAAACTATTTTCGTGCTCGAAAGCAAATATTTTCACTCCAGAAGTCCACATTCAGCCGACTGTCTTTTGTCAACGAAATTCATAATGATATACTTACAACCCGATCGCGATTCATTTTCATTCAAATAACCGAAAATTACGGAAAAAGTAAGAAAAGACAAAATACCGAGCGAATCAATCGCCTATCTGAATATAAAATCGTAATTTTGCAGAAGATTAATCCATAATAACTAAAATAATGAATAACAAGAATTTAATGAACCGCGCAGCAGATAACATCCGCATTTTGGCTGTTTCTATGGTCGAAAAAGCAAAATCCGGACATCCTGGCGGCGCTATGGGAGGAGCCGATTTCATCAATGTGCTCTTTTCAGAGTTCCTTGTTTACGATCCCGAAGATCCCACTTGGACGGGTCGTGATCGCTTTTATCTTGACCCGGGACATATGTCTCCGATGCTCTATGCTGCTCTTGCACTGCAAGGAAAGTTTACGATCGACGAACTGAAAGCGTTTCGCCAATGGGGCTCCCCTACTCCCGGACATCCCGAACGCGATCTGATGCGGGGCATTGAAAATACTTCCGGTCCGCTGGGTCAGGGGCACACGTTTGCCGCCGGAGCTGCCGTTGCCGAGAAATTCTTGGCTGCCCGCCTCGGTAAAGAGGTGATGCAGCACACCATTTACGCATATATCTCCGACGGAGGTATACAGGAAGAGATTTCACAAGGTGCCGGACGATTGGCCGGTTTACTCGGACTAAACAACCTCGTTATGTTCTACGACTCCAATGATATTCAACTTTCGACCGAGTGCGGAGTCGTAATGCGAGAAGACACTGCGGCCAAATACGCGGCGTGGGGATGGAAGGTACTGACTATCGACGGTAATAATGCCGACGAAATACACTATGCACTGACCGAAGCTAAGGCTGAATCGAGACGCCCCACGCTGATTATCGGCAAGACGGTAATGGGTAAAGGTGCCTTGAAAGACGATGGAACAAGCTATGAACACAGCGTAAAAACACACGGAGCACCGCTCGGCGGAGAGGCTTACAGCAATACGGTGAAAAACCTCGGGGGCGATCCTGCTGACCCGTTCGTGGTTTTTGACGAGGTGAAAAACCTTTACGCTGCACGGCAGGAAGAACTGAAACACATCGTTGCTGCCCGTCGTAGACAAGAAGAAACGTGGGCAAAAGCACATCCGGAAAAGGCTGCCGAGATGCAGGAATGGTTCTCAGGACGGGCACCGAAAGTAGATTGGAGTAACATCACACAGGTCGAAGGATCGGCCACTCGTGCTGCGAGTTCGGTTTGTTTGAGTGTTTTGGCAGAGCAAGTACATAATATGGTATGCTCATCGGCTGATCTTTCGAACTCCGATAAGACCGATGGTTTCCTCAAAAAGACCCATTCGATGACGGCCGGCGACTTCTCAGGCGCATTCTTCCAAGCCGGAGTATCAGAACTGACAATGGCTTGTATGTGTATCGGAATGTATCTGCACGGCGGCGTTCTGCCTGCTTGCGGCACCTTCTTTGTATTCTCCGATTATATGAAACCGGCCATCCGAATGGCGGCTTTGATGGAAGTACCTATCAAATTCATTTGGAGCCACGACGCGTTTCGTGTCGGAGAAGATGGCCCTACACACGAACCCGTAGAACAGGAAGCTCAAATCCGCTTGATGGAAAAGCTGAAAAACCATCACGGCAGAGACAGTATGCGCGTGTTCCGACCCGCAGATGCCGACGAAACCACCGTTTGTTGGCAGATGGCTATGGAAAATATGGACACACCGACGGCACTGGTCCTTTCTCGACAGAATGTGACCAAGCTGCCCACAGGAAACGACTACAGCCAAGCCCGACGCGGAGCCTATGTGGTAGCAGGCAGCGATGACGACTTCGATATCATTCTTTTGGCTTCCGGATCAGAAGTTTCCACACTTGAAGCAGCGGCCGAACTCCTCCACAAAGACAACCTCCGCGTACGCATTGTGAGCGTTCCTTCCGAGGGGCTATTCCGTAGTCAGACGCCCGAATACCAAGAGAAGATTCTTCCCCACGGCTCGAAAATATTCGGATTGACAGCCGGACTGCCCGTGACACTTGAAGGATTAGTGGGCGCTGAAGGTCGTGTATTCGGCTTACCGAGCTTCGGTTTCTCCGCTCCTTACAAAGTTTTAGACGAGAAACTCGGCTTTACGGGCGAGCATATATATAAAGAGGTGAAAGCATTTTTAGCCCAACAGCAATGAAAATAAAAACTATCGGTTTAGCCAGCGACCACGCCGGCTTTGCACTCAAACAGTTTGTCAAGCAATATCTCGATGAAAAAGGGCTTCCTTATAAAGATTACGGAACTTACGACGAAACCTCTTGCGACTATCCCGATTATGCACACGCACTGGCCGAAGGCCTCGAACAAGGTAACGTCTATCCCGGAATCGCCATCTGTGGAAGCGGAGAGGGCATCAGCATCACGCTCAACAAACACGCCGCGATACGTGCCGCATTGTGCTGGACACCCGAAATTGCCCATCTAAGCAGGCAGCATAACGATGCAAATGTGCTCGTAATGCCTGGCCGTTTCATCGACAATGCCACTGCACGAAATATTATGGACGAGTATTTCAGTACCGACTTCGAGGGTGACAGACATCTGCGCCGTATCGAGAAAATACCCATTCGGAAATAAATCCGATGCAAAACGGGGTATATCCGGCCTCGTTTTGCATTTCAACTGCACATAGTATGAAAAGACTTATCTTATCTTTGAGCGTTCTGCTCACGTGCCTTTCAATAGCCGCAGACAATCATTTTCTTTCCAATCCCACGTATCGGACCAAAGTGGAAAAGGCTTTCAGGCAGAAGATCAACCTCGTAGGAAGTCGCTTTTTCAATCTTTCGGGCCAACAAGCTACACCGAAAGAGCGCGAGGCTTTGGAATTTTTGTATGCTTATATGCCGTTGGCCGATGCTACGGATTATCCAACGACTTATTATTTAGACAATGTTCGTACTTCGTTCCGCACACAACAGGAAATGCCTTGGGGGCAAAAGGTACCCGAACTGCTGTTTCGTCACTTCGTGCTTCCTATCCGCGTGAACAACGAAAATCTTGATAACTCGCGCTCGGAGTTCTATCAAGCGCTGAAAGATCGTGTAAAAGGATTGAGCATGTACGATGCTATTTTAGAGGTAAATCACTGGTGTCACGAGCACGTTACCTATCAACCGTCAGACGCGCGTACCTCTTCGCCACTCGCATCTATGCGTACTGCCACCGGGCGTTGCGGTGAAGAGAGTACCTTTACAGTGGCTGCGCTACGCGCAATCGGTATCCCAGCCCGACAGGTTTACACGCCGCGATGGGCCCATACCGATGATAATCACGCGTGGGTAGAGGCTTGGGCCGACGGACGATGGTATTTCTTAGGGGCCTGCGAACCTGAAGCCGTGCTCAATTTGGGTTGGTTCAATGCCCCAGCTTCACGTGCAATGCTGATGCATACACGAGCTTTCGGCGACTATAACGGTCCGGAAGAGGTGATGCTTCGTACTTCCAACTTCACGGAAATCAACCTGATCGGCAACTATGCAGCCACAGCCCGCACTGATTTCACGGTTGTCGACCACGTCGGGAAGCCTATAAGTCAAGCACGCGTAGATTTTAAGATCTATAACTACGCCGAATTCTTCACCGTGGTAACTAAATATACCGATACAAAAGGGCGCACTTTTCTCACTTCCGGACTTGGAGATATGCTCGTTTGGGCGTCAAAAGATGGTTGGTACGGCTTTTCCAAGGCGTCGTTCGGTAAGGATAAGCAGATCACAATACGGCTCGATCGATGCGCCGCAACCGACAATCGCCGCCAGCATTATCCCGCACAGGTTTTCGATATTGTGCCGCCAGTCGAGAAAGTGATGTTGCCCGATGTGCCCGAAGACAAGCGGCAGGCCAATCTCCGTCGTTTCGCATACGAAGATTCGGTGCGAACAGCTTATACATCAACATTCTATAACGAAGAGACAGCTCGCAAGGCTGCACTCGAAAACGGTCTGCCGGCCGACAGCATAATAGCTTTTCTCGTCAAGGCACGCGGCAATCACGCTGTCATTTTGTCGTTCCTTGTCCGTCATAAAGACCGTTCCGCACGTGCTTTCAGTCTACTTCGATCACTCAGCGACAAGGATTTGAGAGACATTCCGACAGAGATTCTCGAAGACAACTTCAATGCATCAAGCGATGAAGTGTGCCCACGCGTAGAAGACGAAATGATTATCGCGCCGTTTAAACAGCAATTGGAAAAGGCTTTCGATAAGCAGACCGCCAACCGATTCCGTGCCAATCCCGCACAGCTTGTGAAATGGGTAAAGGCTAATCTGCGCCTCTATCCCGACCCGAAAGCCCTGCGTATTGCTCAGACTCCTATCGGTGTGTGGCACGCGCGCCTTACCGACACACGCTCACGAGATATCTTCTTCGTTGACGTTGCGCGTAGTTTGGGAATTCCCGCACGTAAAGACGTCGTTACATCCAAAGTTCAATACCGCGAAAACGGCCACTGGATCGATGTCAACTTTGATGCCGTGCAACAACAGGCAGCCCCCACCGGCACATTGACCTTGACCTACCAGCCCACGAAATACTTAGATGACCCGAAATATTACAGGCATTTCACGATTTCAAAAATAGAAAACGGAACGACGAGTCTGCTCAATTTCTACGACGGAACGAGCGATGAGAGCAACGGAACAAAATGGTCGAACACTTTCAAAAATGGTGCTCGCCTTGATGTAGGCACTTACTTGCTCACAACGGGCACACGATTGGCCAACGGAAGTGTACTGGCCAACACGCAAATATTCACGATTCGGCCGGATAAAACCACGACCTTACCGCTCGATATACGTACAAGCACTGACGAAGTGAGTGTGATCGGCTCTTTCGATAGCGAATCAAAGTTCAGCAAAGACAGCAAAGACGTATCCATTCTCTCACAGACTGGCCGCGGATACTTTGTTGTGGGTATCCTCGGTGTGGGTCAGGAGCCAACCAATCACGCCTTGCACGACATTGCAAACGTCAAGTCTTCGTTAAATAAATGGGGTCGTCCGCTCGTCTTATTATTTGAAAATGAAGCCGACGCAGCCAAATTTAATGCCAAAGATTTCGGTGAATTGCCAGCCAATACTATCTTCGGCATCGACCGAGACGGTAGTATTAAGCGCCAGATCACAGCCCAGATGAAACTCCAAACCGACCGTTTGCTCCCCATTTTCATAATCGCTGACACTTTCAATCGAATCGTCTTTGTTTCCCAAGGCTATACCATCGGTCTCGGCGAACAGCTGCAAAAGGTGATCAACAAGTTGTAATATTACGGACAGTGATCACAAATAACGAAAAGAGACGCGATTATTAAAGTCGCGTCTCTTTTCATTTATATGATCGGTATTGCTTATTCTTCAATCCATATCGTAGTTTTCTTTGCTTTTCCATCAGTCACTTTGACACCTGCACGGGAATAACCGCTGAGCAAAATGTCGAAAATCAAGGTAGAGTAAGCTGGGACATAATTGGCCGTACGAGTGCCATAGCCAAGCCGATAAGGTACATAAACGAGCCAACGATCGCCGATATGCATATTCATCAATGCCGTTGTGAGACCGTCGGGGACATTATACGGAGTGAAAGTCTTAGTCGCTTTACCGAAAGTTCCGTGCACACCGATATTGATCGGAGCCACCGTATTAGGATTAAATGTGCCATTATAGGTTCGGATAAACGCATATCCATCTGCATAAGAAGTTGAGGGGATAATGCGTCCGACACAACTCACCCGCGCAGAATCGCTATATAACGGGCTGCCTGACCCTGTTCCAGCTGTGAGAACCTTCACTGCGACATAGCCTGTGGGCTCTGTCACCACGCCATCGTTATACGACCAATTGTGAAGTAACTTCCAAGTGCCGTCCGAATTAGCTTTTGCCTGGGCGTAAATATTACTGAAATAAGTTTCGTTTCGAGTCTGCCAGTCTTCAAATTCTACTTTAGAATCATCAGTTTCCCGACACGATGACAGTGTAAAAACAGTGCATAAAGCAGTAAACAAATAGGTAAATACGTTTGTCTTCATCATTTATTGCAATTTCTTTAAAAGGCTCGGAATACTCACTTTGTCTTCGATTATATTGCGGAGAGCCGTTATATCCACACGCTCTTGTATCATCGTATCACGGAAACGCAATGTAACCTTATTGTCTTTGAGTGTATCATGATCTACGGTTACACAATAAGGCGTGCCTATTGCATCCTGACGACGATAGCGTTTACCAATCGAATCCTTCTCCTCATAGTGCGTATTGAAATGAAACTTCAAGCCATTGACTACCTCACGAGCCTTTTCAGGCAATCCGTCTTTCTTTACTAACGGCATCACTGCACACTTAACAGGTGCCAAAGCAGCAGGCAATTTCAACACAACGCGCGTTTCACCATTCTCCAAATGCTCCTCTTCGTAACTATGACACATTATCGACAAGAACATCCTATCTACTCCAATACTGGTCTCGATGTCGTACGGCGTGTAACTCTCATTGGTTTCCGGATCGAAGTATTTAATACTCCGACCGCTGAATTTCTCGTGTTGCGACAAGTCAAAGTCTGTCCGACTGTGGATACCTTCCACTTCTTTGAATCCGAACGGCATCCGGAACTCGATATCGGTAGCGGCATTGGCATAGTGAGCTAGTTTCTCGTGATCGTGGAATCGATAATTCTCTGCCCCGAAACCGAGTGCTTGATGCCATTTCATTCGCAGTTCTTTCCACTTCATAAACCACTCTATCTCTGTACCGGGCTTTACAAAGAACTGCATCTCCATCTGTTCGAACTCGCGCATTCGGAAAATAAACTGGCGCGCAACAATCTCATTTCGGAATGCCTTTCCTATCTGTGCGATGCCGAACGGCAATTTCATCCGACCCGTTTTCTGCACATTGAGATAGTTAACAAATATTCCCTGCGCTGTCTCCGGCCGCAGATAGATCTTATTGGCGGCATCAGAAAGCGACCCCATTTCGGTAGAGAACATCAGATTAAACTGTCTGACATCGGTCCAATTCTTTGTTCCGCTGATCGGATCGACGATTCCTTCGTCGAGAATAATTTGTTTCAATTCAGCCAAATCGGGGCCTTGCATCGCCGCTGCATAACGTTCGTGCAGAGCATTTCGCTTTTGCTGATGCTCCAACACACGCGGATTAGTTTCGCGAAATTTAGCTTCATCAAAACTGTCTCCGAATCGTTTACGCGCTTTGGCAATCTCTTTTTCGATCTTTTCATCATACTTTCCAATCTGATCTTCAATCAGATTGTCGGCCCGATAACGTTTTTTCGAATCGCGATTATCGATAAGCGGATCATTGAAAGCATCTACGTGGCCACTCGCTTTCCATATAGTAGGGTGCATAAAGATAGCCGAATCGATACCCACAATATTCTCGTGCAACAGCACCATACTCTTCCACCAATACTCCTTAATGTTGTTTTTCAGTTCGACACCGTTCTGCCCATAGTCGTAAACAGCTGCTAATCCGTCGTAAATATCACTGCTTGGGAAGACGAATCCATACTCTTTACAATGCGAAACGATCTTCTTAAAAACATCCTCTTGTGCCATTTCCTCGTTGTCTATTATTAATCTTGACTCACTCGACACCCTTCCGTGTCATCGTTCAAATGTCAGTATTTTCCGAATAATTGCTGCAAAGGTAGCGACTTTTCCGAAATTTCTTTGTATTTTTGCGTTAAATTTGAGTAATATAGTGAATAGTCAACACGATATGAACGACGAAATAAAAGACAACGATACATTAGACGAAATAGAAAAAGAACTGGATGTAGAAACACATTCAGACTATCGGCCTGTGAATCGATTTGATGCTGCAGCCGTACATCACCTTAGCGGGATGTATCAAAACTGGTTTTTGGATTACGCTTCTTACGTAATTCTTGAGCGGGCAGTGCCTCATATCGAAGACGGATTGAAACCCGTGCAGCGCCGAATACTGCATTCGATGAAGCGAATGGATGACGGGCGGTACAACAAAGTGGCCAACATCGTAGGGCATACGATGCAATTCCACCCGCACGGAGATGCTTCCATTGGCGACGCTCTAGTGCAGTTGGGGCAGAAAGAACTACTCATAGATACGCAAGGAAACTGGGGAAACATTCTCACGGGCGATCGAGCGGCCGCTCCCCGATATATAGAAGCTCGGCTATCAAAGTTTGCACTCGACGTGGTTTTCAATCCGAAGACTACCGAATGGCAACAAAGCTACGACGGGCGAAATAGAGAACCGATTACGTTTCCGGCTAAATTTCCCTTACTCTTGGCGCAAGGCGCAGAAGGAATTGCCGTCGGACTGAGTTCAAAAATACTTCCGCATAATCTCAATGAAATCTGCGATGCAGCCATTGCGTATCTGCGCGGTGAGGATTTTCAGCTTTATCCAGACTTTCCTACGGGTGGAAGCATTGATGTAAGCAAATATAACGACGGCCAACGAGGCGGAGTCTTGAAAGTGCGAGCCAAGATTGAAAAGCAGGATAACAAGACATTGGTCATCAAGGAAATTCCTTTCAGCAAGACGACAACGACACTCATCGATTCGATTCTTAAAGCAATAGACAAAGGAAAGATCAAAGCCAAGAAAGTAGATGATAATACGGCGGCCGAGGTTGAGATTCAGGTGCATCTGGGACCGGGCATTTCATCGGACAAAACGCTTGATGCACTCTACGCGTTCAGCGATTGTGAAGTCAATATTTCACCTAATTGTTGTGTAATAGAGCATAACAAGCCTTGTTTTCTCACCGTGAGCGACGTACTTCGGTATAGTGTCGACAGCACAATGGGACTTTTGCGGCGCGAGTTACAAATCAGAAAAGATGAGCTTTTGGAGCAACTCTTCTTCTCGTCGCTTGAAAAAATCTTCATCGAAGAGCGTATTTACAAAGACAAGAAGTTTGAAAACGCAGAAAATATGGATGCCGCCGTGAACCACATTGACGACCGGCTTGCACCTTTCAAACCCGATCTAATTCGTGAAGTAACCCACGACGACATTCTCAAACTGATGGAAATCAAGATGCAACGCATCTTAAAGTTCAGTAAAGACAAAGCTGACGAACTCATCGCTAAGATGCAGGCGGAGATCGACGAGATCGATCGCGACCTTGCACAGATGGTAAGCGTCACCATCAATTGGTTCCAGTTTATCAAAGATAAATATGGAAAGGCGCACCCACGGATGACCGAAATCAAGAACTTTGATACCATCGAAGCTGCCAAAGTGGTTGAAGCCAATGAGAAACTCTACATCAATCGCCAAGAAGGATTCATTGGTACGGGTCTGAAAAAGGATGAATTTGTGTGCAACTGTTCTGATATCGACGACATCATCGTATTTTATCGTGACGGGAAATACAAGATTATCCGCGTGGCCGACAAGATTTTCGTTGGCAAAAACATTCTGCACGTACAGGTGTTTAAAAAGAATGACAAACGAACAATCTATAATGTGGTTTACCGAGACGGTCGACAAGGCTTCTATTATTATAAGCGTTTCAATGTAACGAGTATGACTCGCGACAAGGAATACGACTTAACGCAAGGCACACCAGGCTCAAAAGTCGTTTATTTTACAGCCAACCCGAATGGCGAAGCAGAAGTAATCAAAATTACGTTAGACCCCAATCCTAAAAAGAAAAAACAAAACATATTCCTCGAACGCGACTTTTCTAACGTGCTGATCAAGGGCAGAACGTCGAAGGGTAACCTGCTGACAAAAGAGCCTGTGCATCGAATCGGGCTGAAAAGTCACGGACATTCTACCCTCGGTGGTCGTAAAGTGTGGTTCGACTCAGATGTAAACCGAATCAATTACGAAGAACACGGCCGCTATTTAGGCGAGTTCAACGACGAAGATGCCATTCTTGTAGTACTTGATAACGGTGAATTTTACATCACAAACTTTGATGCCAACAACCACTATGAGGACAATATACAGGTCATTGAGAAGTGGAATGCGGAGAAAGTGTGGACAGCCGTGCTCTTCGATGCAGATAACCAAGGCTACGCTTATGTGAAGCGCTTCTTGATGGAAGCCACAAAACGCCATCAAAATTACCTAGGTGAGAATGCCGAAAACAAGCTCGTACTGCTCTCGGATGTGTTTTATCCACGGCTGAAAGTAACTTTTGCCGGTCACGACTCATTCCGAGACACAATAGAAATAGACGTAGATGAGTTCATCGGCGTGAAAGGATTCAAGGCCAAAGGCAAGCGAATCTCTACCTATCAGATCGGCACTATCGAAGAATTGGAGCCTACTCGTTTCCCGGAGAAAAATGAGACCCCAGACGATGAGACAGGAAACGAGGAAGAAGAAATAGAAAATCTCGACCCCGATGCAGGCAAAAGTCAGCAGCAAGTAATTAATGAGATAACGGGGCAATTAAGTCTTTTCAGCGATGATAACAGTCAATAATATCTTCGAATGCAGGCCGATGCGCGTGTTTCTACTGCTGTTCAGCCTCGTCTCATTATCCGCCAGTGCACAAACCGACACGCTCATTGGTCGCAAAGTGATTACAAATGCTCGGATGATAAGCCTTGGTGCAATCAATATTCTCGATACATACCTCTCTCCTGAGAAATATACCGGAACCGAGCTCCGTTATATCTCGCACACCATTCGCAGACACGAGGAGCGCAAATGGTCACAAATGATAGTCCATCAAGGCAGCATCGCACAAGCCGGTAACCGTTCGGGTATCGGAAGTGAGATTGCAGGCCGTTATCAGTTCAGTTACGGTTGGCATCTCAATTGGCAGCCAATAGCTGACCGACTACAACTTAAAGCTGGCGGAATGATCGATGCTGACCTCGGATTTATCTATAACACGCGCAACGGTAACAATCCTGCACAGGCACTCGCAGCACTCAATCTGACGCCTTCTGTAGCTGCCTGCTATCGATTAATGATTAAACGCCGTGCGATTGACGTGAGTTTAGAAGCCGAAATACCGTTAATCGGACTGCGATTCAGTCCTAATTATGGACAGTCTTATTATGAGTTGTTTGCAAAAGGCAATTACGACCATAACATTGTACCTACCTTCATTGGCAATGCACCGTCTATGCGCCACTTGTTGGCCGTCGATTTTCCACTGCTCGGCGGTACTTGCCGTATCGGTTATCTTGGAGATTTCCGGCAGACAAATATCAATCATCTCAAATCTCACATTTATACACACGCCGTTGTGATAGGTGTTGTGAAGAAATTCAAATTTATCAAGATTCGCTAAATGAACTTTAAGTCCATCCTCCTTACATTTGCCGTCCTGTTGTCGACCATCGGGCTTACCTCGTGTGTAGACGAAACAACATTTGCCAACAATCCTCACGGCAATTTCGAAGCCCTTTGGCGCATCATCGACGAGCATTACTGCTTTTTCGATTACAAACAAAAGACTTATAACCTTGATTGGAACGAGGTGCACGATAAATATGCACGGCAGTTCAACGAGGGTATGACAGAAGACCAACTCTTTGAAGTCCTGGGCAATATGTTGGCCGAACTGCGCGACGGACACGTCAATATGTACTCCCGTTTCAACCTGGCACGCAACTGGTCGTGGCACGAAGACTTCCCGACAAATTTCAGCGATACATTATTTAATAAATACATCGGCACCGATTACAGGCAAACCAACGGAATGCAATACCGCATTCTTGATGACAACATCGGATATCTGCGTTGTGCCAGCTTTGAAAACGGCTTCGGATCAGGAAATCTTGATGAGATTTTTGCCTATTTCGCACCCTGCAACGGACTTATCATCGATATCCGAAACAATGGCGGCGGACTCATTACCAGTGCCGAAACATTGGCTGCAAGATTCACAAACAAAGAACTGCTTGTGGGGTATATGCAACACAAAACAGGCAAAGGACACAACGATTTCTCGTCGATGCGAGAACAACGATTACGTCCAGCCCGCAGTATCAGATGGCAAAAACGAGTAGCTGTACTGACAAATAGACGGGTATATAGTGCTGCCAATGAGTTTGTAAAGTATATGCGATGTTGTCCGAAGGCAACCATCGTCGGTGATAAGACCGGTGGCGGCGCAGGGTTACCATTCTCCAGCGAGTTGCCTAACGGTTGGGGCGTTCGTTTTTCGGCGTGTCCTATGTATGATAAAGACCAACATTCCACAGAATTCGGCATCGATCCTGATCACAAAGTGGGGCTAACGATGGCTGATATTATTCAAGGTCGTGATGCGATCATCGAATATGCGCGCCATTTATTGACGCAATAATTTGGCTGTTTGCAAATAAATCCATACCTTTGCAGCGGTTGAAAACATACTCATACTGCGCTTGTGGCGGAATTGGTAGACGCGCCAGACTTAGGATCTGGTGTCTTATGATGTGTAGGTTCGAGTCCTATCAGGCGCACATAACAACTTTTAAACATTCGATAATAGACCATACAACATTGGAATAAACTATAAAAGGAGTTTGAAAACAACCGTTTTCATTATCCATATAACTATTTCGATGAACAAATCTCCTACATTTTTACATCATCTTATCAATTAATTGTGTATCAACAAGATATAAGATGTATAAAGACTAAAATCCAACTACATTCTGATTAACGGTTAAAAGGAGTACATTTAACAGTTAAACACAAGGTGATTAATGATTAAATGCAGCACGATTAACAGTTAATTGCACGATGTTTAACGGCTTTTCGCATCAGAATCCCCGACATATTGGCCACAGATAGATCATATTACCGCCTTAAAACTTAATTATTTTTAAATACAAATAACACTATATCCTATTCTTAAAATAAATCATTAACTTTGTAACCAAATATCATTTAATCGTGATATCGTGTGCAATGCGAAACGCGTTGTATGGTAATGAAAGGCTGATAAAGCGTGAAAATAAAGGAGATTATCAACGCCCTTGAACGATTCGCGCCTCTGCCCTTGCAGGAAGACTATGATAATGCCGGCCTGCAAATCGGATTAACGGAGGCGGAAGTATCAGGGGCTTTATTGTGTTTAGACGTCAACGAGCAGGTGATTGACGAGGCTGTGGCATTAGGTTGCAACTTAGTTGTGTCACATCACCCGCTGATTTTCCATAAGTTAAGACAGATTACGGATACCGACTACGTGCAGCGCACAGTGATGAAAGCCATCTGCAACAATGTAACTGTCGTCTCGATGCACACCAATCTGGATAATGCACGAGGCGGTGTAAACTTTAAAATCGCTGAGAAAATAGGTTTGCAAGATATCCGTTTCTTTGCATCGAAGATGGTAGACGGCATTGAATGCGGCAGCGGAGTTATCGGCGAATTGTCCGAATCGGTAGCAGCCGATGATTTTATAATGATACTCAAACGTGTATTTGACGTGGAATGCGTAATGTGCAACCAGTTACTTCGCCGCCCGATTCAGCGTGTTGCCCTCTGCGGAGGTGCCGGTTCATTTCTGCTTGAAGATGCTATTGCGGCGGGAGCCGACGCTTTCATAACCGGTGAAATGCACTATCACGAATACTTCGGACACGAACAGCAGACACAGATTGCCGTTATCGGACATTTTCAGAGCGAACAATTTACCAACGAAATATTTAAATCAATCATTGAGGAGACGTGTGGCGATAAAGTGACGTGCTATCTCACCAAAACCAACACCAATCCGATCATCTATTTATAAAGCAAGTATGGCAAAGAAAGACCCAACAGATCTGTCTGTCGAAGAGAAGCTAAAGACGCTTTATCAGTTACAGACAACGTTATCTTCCATCGATGAAAAGAAAGCATTGAGAGGCGAGTTGCCCCTTGAAGTACAAGACTTGGAAGACGAAATTGCAGGACTCATCACTCGTGTTGATAAGATTGAGAGTGAGATCAATGAGTTTAATGCAGCCGTTTCGCAGAAAAGGGCTGAGATAGGACAGGCTCAAATCAGTGTAGACAGATACAAAATGCAGCTGGAAGAGGTGAAAAATAACCGCGAGTACGACACACTGAGCAAGGAAATCGAGTTCCAATCACTTGAGATTGAGCTTTGTAACAAGAAGATTAAAGAAGCAATCGTCAAGATTAATGAACGTGATCGCGACCTGAATAGCGTGCGGGAACAGATTGCTGCACGTACAGACGATCTCGAACAGAAGCGAAACGAGCTCAATGAGATTATGCAAGAGACGCGCGAAGAGGAAGAAAAGCTGAAAGATAAAGCCAAAGTGTTCGAGACAAAGATAGAATCTCGTTTGCTGAGCAGCTTCAAACGCATTCGTAAGAACGCGCGCAACGGTTTGGGAATCGTTTATGTTCAGCGTGACGCTTGCGGCGGTTGTTTCAACAAAATACCGCCGCAGAGGCAGCTTGACATCAAGATGCACAAGAAGATTATCGTCTGTGAATATTGCGGTCGCATTTTGGTAGATCCTGAATTGGCCGGAGTCAAGATCGATACAGCCGTCACTGACGAGAAACCGAAGCGCAAACGCGCCATCCGTAAGACGAAGAAAGAGGAGAGCGAAGATTGATTTTTGCAGACAAAGTGATATGAAAAAGGCACCTATTTGTAGTTAATAATGCAAGTGGGTGCCTTTTCCTTAGATGCATTTCGTAGTTAAAGTCCTCGTGCTTTGTAAATTCTCTCTTTGGCATCGCTAATTTCTTGAAATTTCTTTTCGGCTGCTTTACGGATATCTTCACCCAATACAGACACGCGATCGGGGTGATGTTGCAGCGCCATTCGGCGATAAGCGGCTTTTACCTCATCGTCAGTAGCAGTAGAAGTAATACCCAGCACCTTGTAAGCTGACTCCAAATCATTGTCGCGGAGCCAGAGCATTGAATCGAGTTCGGCAGTCGATAAACCGAGATATCGGGTGAGTTCGCGCAACACATTCACCTCTTCGGGAGCCACATTGCCGTCGGCTTGGGCAATCATTACGAGGAAATTGAGCAGCTGCAAGCGCTGACCGTAATCCATATTCATTGCAATCTGTGTGCAACTGCGGCGTATAATATTGCCGAATTCGCGGTCTCCCATCTGCTTTTGTTGCTCAAACAGTCGGCGCAGAATCTGTTCGCCTTGCTGCACGGAGGTATCACCGAAGTTCTGGCGGAGGAACTTTCGCATCAGTTCCATCTCCGAATGCATTACCCGTCCGTCTGCTTTGATGGTGTAAGCAGACAAAACCAGCAGGGAAAAGAGAAACGAGTTGCGCTGCCCTTCATAAATTCTCTGCCGAGCATCTGCACCCGAATAGGTATTGCCGAACGCCGAATAAGAAGTGTTATCAGTTGTATTGACGGCGTCCATACCTGCATCGAAGAGTGCACCGAGCGTAAAACCGGCCAGAGCTCCGAGCGGACTACCAGTTGTAATGAAGCCTAAGAAGCCTCCGATCCATTTTCCTGCTGCCATAATCAGATGTTTTTTGATATGTCGAGGGTGCGCAAATATAATGCCGTTTTACGGTAATAGGAATCTGATTATATCGAGAAAGTGCCGTTGCCGGCACTTTCTTACGGTATAAATCGTTATTTTCTACTGTGCTTCTGTTCCTTTTTCACAGACCGGTCGATAGTGAATCGGCCCCTTGTAATATCGCTGAGACTTAACGATATATAGTCAATGTTGTAATTGGTGGGGCCTTCTTCCCAAAGGAAACCAATGCGGCCGTCGTGCTGCGGAGTCATTGTAGAATAGGCGGAAACCTCATTACTTACCTGCAAACCTTTGTGCCAGTCATCTGCAAAAGCTTCAGGCGTGAGATGAGCGGTATCTAATTCGCGATAGAAGAAGCCTACATTAGCACGTTGAGAACCGAAAGGTACTGACTGAACAGCCACAAACGTGGGGCGACGAGTAGCCGTATTCCGAGCTTTAAGAACTAAAATCTCGCCGTTGCAGGCGTTTTTGATACCCTCGAAAGCCGTCGCTTTAGCCCGTCTTCCCCATTGTCCGGCACCCGATTTAATATCAGTGAAAGTGTAAATATTAAACATTCGCCCCTCGGAACGTGAACTTAGTACGACACTTCCATTGGGAAGCTCTTCGCATTTGGGTTCATCGCCATCAGGACAACACGACTCATCGGCATCGCCTAAGACTTTCCACGTGTCTCCGAAATCGTCACTGAAAATCACAAAATTGCCGGAATATGTGCAGAGAGCAGCATAAAGGCGATAAAATTTACCCGTTTTGACGTAGCGACTTTGATGAATTTTACCAGAACCAACAAATAAACTGCGGATGGGACCGGTTTTGCGGTGGTCGAAAAGGCCGTAAATTTGCTCGGTAATTTCCGTTCCTTGGTCCCACGTTTGACCGTTGTCGTGACTTCGGAAACAAGCAATTCGGGTGGGATTGGCACGCATACTGCGGGAGTAGGGCATCTTGCCGGCCACGCAAAGCACGAGAACCTCGCTGCCGTTACGGTCTGCCACAATGGCGCAATCGCCGAAAGCATAATCCCAAACGTTGCCCTTTTCGATACCATTGCCATCAGCCAACAACGCCTCGGGGCCCCAAGTACGCCCGTTGTCACGGCTGATGCGATAATGTAAATCCACTGGTCCGAAGCCGATATCTGCTTTGCAGTATCGGTAATCACTTACGGCGATAAGGTCACCATTGCTACACGTGGCAATTGCGGGAATACGATAGGGAATCGTATCGGTCTTTTTCGTTTCGAAGAGTCGTTGTTTACTGTTGCCCGTTGCATTAATCGGAAGGACCGAAAACAGAGCTGTCGATAGTAATAAAGAGGCTATAATCTTCATTTTATTCGGTTGTTGGTTTAATAATCCAGGGTTTATTTATTTGCAAATTTAATATATTTAAATGGAAAATGAGAGCTTTGGGATCATTAGTTTATAAGTTTTTGAGTTTTTAAGAACTTTCTTTTGGAAATTTTTCAGCCCCTACCGGTCGCTCTTCAATGAGTCGTCTTCCTTCTAATTAGCCGTTAAACAGCTCGCGATTAACGGCTTTTCGTCGGGCGATTAACGGTTAAACACAGTGCATTCAATGGTTAATCACAACACGTTTAACCATTAATCGCAGCCCATTTTCTTATATGAGATTTGCATATTTGGGAACGATGGTAAGATCGGTCGATTTTACACGCTTCTCGCGAAAGTTGTTAGAAGCAGTCAGATTTCGTTATATGTAGGGATTTCGGGGACGAAAGTGTAAGTGTTATGCTCGTAATCCATCTTGCAACAATAATGTTGCAGTCCGTTGCTCACGATGAGATAATCTACATGGAGCAACATATTGTAAACAGAAATTTGGTCGAACACCCGTTGTGTGAGTTGAATAGAAGGGGCTTTATACTCGATTATCATCCGCGGATGTAGGTCGGTGTCATAAAGAACACTGTCTGCTCGTACGCTTTTTTCGCCTATCCTAAGTTGCACTTCGTTAACAAGCAGAGTCTTGGGATAGCCCTTTTGTTCAATCAGAAAATGAATGAAGTGTTGTCGAACCCACTCTTCGGGTGTAAGCGCAACGTATTTTCGACGCAGAATATCAAAAATAGCAGGGTGCTGTTGCGTACCGGCGAGATTTATTTTAAATGCGGGTAGGTTTAATCGAATCATTTTGTTATATTTGCAAGTGCGTATGCAAAATTACTAAAAAGATGCGTGATAAGGACGGATGAGACACAGTTTTCTTCCCGAACTTATACCTATTATTATATGGCAGACAAAAAAACGGCGGTCGGTTTCGACCAAATTATGCGCGATTTGAAGGCGCACAACTTCGCGCCTATCTATGTTTTGATGGGTGATGAGTCTTATTATATCGACAAAATTGCCGATTTCATCGCTGGAAATGTGCTGACTCCCGAGGAGCGCGACTTTAATCAAAACATCGTTTTCGGTGCAGACACCACAGCAGTACAGATTGTCGACCAGGCCAAAGGGTATCCGATGATGGCCGAACATCGTGTGGTTATTGTAAAGGAGGCGCAAGCAATGCGTGGATTCGAGGCGATTGAGAAATATCTCGATGCTCCTGTGAGGTCGACCGTATTGGTATTGTGTTACAAGAACGGTACGATCGACCGACGAAAAAAACTCGTTCCCAAGGCCGAAGCTGTCGGAGTGGTGTTTGAAAGCAAGAAAAAACGAGACTATGAATTGCCCGGTTTCATCACAGGTTATTTGAAAATGCAAGGAGTTACGATTGATGATAAATCGGCAACAATGATTGCCGATCATATCGGATCCGATCTGTCACGTCTTACTTCTGAACTCGATAAGCTGCTGATTTCGCTTCCTCAAAATGACAAACGGGTGACTCCTGAAATCGTCGAACAGCAAATCGGAGTAAGCAAGGATTTTAACGCTTTCGAGTTTCGCGATGCAATTGTCAATCGGAATATATTCAAGGCAAATCAAATTATGAAATATCTTGACAAGAATCCTAAATCCGGATCGCTGTTCTCATTCCTTCTGCTACTCTTTAATTACTTCCAGAATTTGATGATAGCTTACTATGCACCTAATAGAAATGATGAAAAATCAGTCGCTCAATACTTAGAACTTCGGACGGTGTGGGCTGTTAAAGATTATATGATAGGTATGCGTAATTACAGTGGGATGAAAACGATGCAGATTATAGATAAGATCAGAGAGGTGGATGCCAAGAGTAAAGGGTTGGATAATCCCAATACACCACTCGGAGAATTGATGAAAGAGCTCATTTTCTTTATTTTGCATTGATAATTTACCATAAACGGGAATCGTTTTTGCCATTCCTTGTTCATTTCTGACCGTTTTTTAGTCCTTTTTAAACTGTTTTCGGCCCTCTTTTCAGCTATTTCAAGCATTCTGATAGGAGCTTTTTTTCGCTCTAACTGGTAAGAAATACAGTACTTTAAGCTCTTTTTCCTCCTCCATAATTCGCGTATTTGCAAACGAATTGGCTCCTGTTCACAAAGACTTTAATAATGGAAAAAATGACCATTTACAGCTTCTTGAAATTTACTTTTATATTACTTTTACATTTACTTATGTGTATTCGCATCTTTACATATCGGTTTTAAAACCCTAATAATTTATGTTTGTTGTGTAGAATGTAGTGATTTATATTTTATTCTATGCATTTTAACTTGTAAATCAATCGCAAAACGTTTTGTTTTATAATGCTGAACGAATACATATACAATGCTTCCAAAAGATAAATAATGACTGAAAACCAGATACTTACATATCAATTGTTTGAAAGTTTATAATGGCTTTACGACCTCTTAGACTAAAATGCTGCATAAATAGTATATGAATAGCTTGTTTATTAACGGTAAAGAACTATATGTCAGATAATTAATTGAATTATATAAAGTAATAGTTTACAATGTATATCGACTATGAATTCATATTTGTATTTATAAATTTAAAATCCGATAAACATCCGCTGACATATTTAAAATATTAAATCTACAAATCAAAATTTCATAAATCAAAATTTGATATAGATTTGTTGGTTATCTCGGAAAAATCATTTACCTTTGTAAAGTCTTAGAAATCGGCCCTTATTGGGACTGAAATCGACTAATGAAGTACGAAATGAAAGATCGAATCAGACAAATAATGGAGGGTCAACATATGACTCAACAAACTTTTGCTCAATTCATCGGAATGTCTCCGGCATCATTGAGCAGCATCTTTAACGGTCGAACTCGACCTACCATCAACATTGTTGAGGCCGTTAAAAATAAGATTCCGAAAATCTCAACAGATTGGTTGCTCTTCGGAACTGGATCTATGTACGTTGCTGAGCAGTCAAATTCTGCTCAGCATCCGGTTGCAGATGGGATTACGGATTCAAATCAGATGTTGGTTTTTGAGGATGAATCTTCTACCCCACCCACATCTTTTTTCGATGGGAACAAAGGCCAAGGAGGGTATCAGAACTCCCAAGAGAAAGAAAAAATAAATATGAAATATATTGACAAACCACAACGGAAAATTACCGAAATACGCGTCTTCTATGATGATAAAACGTGGGAAACTTTCTCACCCGACAAATAGTCTGTTTTTAACAATCTGTAAAATACTTTATCATTGATGTGCAGGCTCGATGCGATGAATAATGAGTTGGATTCGCATTGGTCTGCACTTTCTTTTGTATCTTTGCAATATGATGACTGAAAAAACAATGATGAAGAAATTTTGTCTTGACTTAATGGTCAGCCAAGTAACCCGACTCAGTGAGAAATATGTACTGATTCGGCTCACAGACAGCCGCCCGTTGCCGGATATGTTGCCCGGACAGTTTGTAGAAGTGCGTGTCGACGACTCGCCGACAACATTTCTTCGACGCCCTATTTCCATTAATTTCGTAGATCGAAAAGCCAATGAATTGTGGCTGCTTGTGGCTGCGATCGGTGACGGAACACGACGACTGGCTCGATTGAAAGCCGGTGATCAACTCAATTGTATGCTGCCTTTGGGCAACGGATTCACACTTCCGAAGTCGCCGGCAGAGCGTTTTTTACTTGTCGGAGGCGGTGTTGGCGTAGCTCCCTTGCTGTATTTGGGACGCCAAATTCAAGCTATGGGCGGCGAACCTACATTTCTTTTGGGAGCTCGTTCGGCCTCAGATCTCTTGGAAATGAGTGATTTCGAGGTTACCGGTCGTGTGTTTGTGACCACCGAAGACAGCAGCTTCGGCGAACGAGGATTCGTTACCAACCATTCGATTTTGTGCCGAGAGCATTTCGATTTCATTGCTACTTGCGGACCGAAACCGATGATGCAAGCCGTGGCCCGTTATGCCCGACAGAGCAATACGCCGTGCGAAGTATCCTTAGAAAACGTGATGGCATGTGGTGTCGGTGCCTGTCTGTGTTGCGTAGAGAAGTCGACCGAAGGAAATGTGTGCGTATGCCAGGAAGGCCCTGTATTCAATATAAATAGATTATTATGGCAACTTTGAACGTAAATATCGGTGCGATGCACCTCAAAAACCCGATAATGACAGCCTCGGGAACTTTCGGCTACGGGCTCGAATATGCCGATTTCGTTCCTTTGGATGGTCTCGGCGGCATCATTGTAAAGGGTACTACACTCGCCGCTCGTGAAGGAAACGACTATCCCAGAATGGCAGAGACGCCCTCGGGAATGCTTAATTGCGTGGGACTTCAAAACAAAGGTGTAGACTATTTCTGTGCGAATATCTATCCGCAGATTAAGGATTTCGATACGAATATGATCGTCAACGTAAGCGGTTCATCACCCGACGACTACGCAGAATGTGCTGCTCGCATCGACGAATTGGACAGAATACCCGCCATCGAGCTCAACATCTCGTGCCCGAATGTGCGACAGGGCGGGATGGCTTTCGGTGTAACGTGTGCCGGAGCAGCCCAAGTGGTCAGAGCAGTGCGCCGTCGGTATCGCAAGACACTTATCGTCAAGCTGTCTCCGAACGTAACGGATATCACCGAGATAGCTCGTGTCTGCGAGGCCGAAGGAGCCGACTCAGTATCGCTCATCAACACATTGATGGGAATGGCGATAGATATCGAGCGTCGGAAACCTGTGCTCAGCATTGGCACGGGAGGGTTGAGCGGGCCATGTGTAAAACCTGTTGCACTGCGGATGGTATGGCAGACGGCCCGTGCAGTGAAGATCCCCGTTGTCGGATTAGGCGGCATTTGCAACGCAAAAGATGCCATCGAGTTTCTGATGGCAGGCGCAACTGCGGTGCAGATTGGCACGGCCAACTTCCTCGATCCTGCCGTAACAATCAAGATTCGTGACGGAATCAATGCGTGGCTCGATGCCCACGGTTGTGCGTCTGTACACGAAATCATCGGTACTTTAAATGATTGAACAGGGTAAAATCATTTGCCATTACGGAAAACATGACGTCATATTTGGAAGAATATGACGTCATGTTTTGTTGGAAATGACGTCATATTTGAAAGAATATGATGTCATATTTTGTTGGAAATGTCATCATACTTTTGTATATTTGCCGACAGATAACTAAATACTGGGCTGACGGCAGAGAAAGTTCCTCACTCTAACAGTTGGCGAAACATTATTTCTGAGGGACAAAACTTTAACACCCAAAAACTATGGCAAACAGACCATTGACTTACACGCTCACCGAGCGCAAGGCAACAGTTGGCCGATACGCCGGCAAGATTATCATTCAGGCTCGCCCGACAGGGCGCAAGCGAGTAGATCACCGCAGTTTCTGCGACGAAGTGGCGCACGCAACCACATTCACCGGTGCAGAGGTAGAGGCAGTGCTTCGCCTTGCTGCCGAAATGGCGAAACGGCATGTGGAAAACGGAGATATCGTGGAGTTCGGCGATATCGGCACGCTCACACCCTCGTTTCAAAGTAGAATCGTGGAGAAAGGCAAGACAGAGTTCAACCCTAATATCCACATCACCCGCCCCGTAGTGAGACTCTCGCCTTCGAAGAAGTATTTCACACTCTCGGGTGTAAGTTACGAGCGTGTGGAGGCGCCTGCAAAGAAGACAAAGAAGAAACCGGCTGGCGGGGGCGGAGGAAGTGAACAGCCGTAATACTGCCCCCCTGTTTACTAATTATTTTCGCTGCGATGGGGTGAGCCTGTCGCAGCGATTATTGACACTCCACATTCTCATCAGACATACAAAAATAGTAACAAGATGAAAACTAACCATAATACAATTCCTGCATCACAATGCCGTGTACTGTTGGCAGGTGCAACTGGTTATCTCGGAAGATTTGTAATGGATGAACTCCTTTGTCAAGGTTATTCTACCAGAATTGTGGTAAGAAATCCCTCACGCATTATCAGTACCTACCCGCATTTAGACATCAGGACTGGCGAAGTAACACAAGCCGATACGCTGAAAGGCATCTGCGAAGGCATTGATGTAGTGATTAGCACTGTCGGTATTACGCGGCAGAAAGAGGGGAAGACCTATATGGATGTGGATTTTCAAGCGAATGCCAATCTGATAAACGAAGCGCGCCGCAGTGGTGTGAAACGCTTTGTTTATGTTTCTGTGTTCAATGGTGAACAAATGCGGCATCTGAAAATCTGCGAAGCCAAAGAACGGCTGGTCGATTATCTTAAAGGTTCAGGAATGGACTATTGTATCATTCGTCCTACAGGGTTCTTCTCTGATATGAAAGATTTCTTGCAAATGGCAAAGCATGGGAGCGTATGGCTCTTCGGACACGGTGAGCTGCATATGAACCCAATCCATGGTAACGATCTTGCCCGGGCAATCGTCGATGTCTTACAAAGTGACCAACAGGAACTCTGTATTGGCGGGCCAGACGTGTTGACTCATAATCAGATTGCAGAACTGGCATTGCGAGCTTGTGATATGTCTGTAACTATTCACCATCTTCCCGATGTAGTACGCCGTTTCATTCTCTTCCTCTTGCATACATTCACTTCTTCCAAAACCTACGGACCTTTTGAGTTCTTCCTAACCGCTATGGCAATGGATATGCAAGCTCCAACCTTTGGGCAAGAACGGTTGGAGAAATTCTTTCTTCAGTCTGTTGACGAACTATAATTTGGTAGTGCTTTGCAGAGTATTTGAACTCATAGATATTTCTCTGCTACTTTGAGAGGCGTACGCATGCTATTACCTTTTCCGGTGGAAACAGGGAAGGCCTGAAATAACAAGATAAGATTATAAACTATTACACCATTACGGAAACCAATTGAGCAAAGCTCAGAGACGAAATCTTGAGCCTTACAGAATGCTGCCACAAGGCATTCGGAGAGAAGAATTCCTAACGAGTAAGAAGGTGTATGATTGGCTGTATATCAGCCCTCGCACCTTGCAGATCTATCGGGACAGGAGGATTATTCCTTACACGCAGTTTGCAGAAAAGATACTCTATAAGGCTCGGACTTGGAGAGGATATTGGAGGAGAATTATAAAGGGGTATTGATTTTGTAGAACTGAAACCCTTCATATTCTATTTCGCAATATGTAGTTTGACCTATAAACATTCAATACACACAAGTGTTTATTGCAAAATACCTGCTTTTGGGTATTGCAGCATTCTGGCAACTTTGCTATCTTTGCACCAGATAAATTTCGATTTATGATAAGAAATAGACATCACATACAACAAAGGTATGGATTCACATTGCCCCAAACGCACCGTTCAGACGAAGAACGGTGCGTTTTCTTTATGAACAAAGCGAAACGAAGTTCATTATTGATAAATCCCATTCGATATGCAAATACTGAAAGATGATATACGGCAGCGCATTCTCGCGACAGCGCGCGAGGAGTTTATCGCGCACGGTGTAAGAAGCACGTCCATCCGCACAGTGGCACGCAAGGCGGGTATCGCCGCCGGTAATGTTTATAACTATTTCAGCAGCAAGGATGATCTGTTGCGCGAGGTATTGCGTCCGCTCATTGCTGCCCTCCACCGCCATATCCTTTCACACAACGAAGAGCGACATCTAAGCATCGACGTATTCAACGTGAGTGAGTTTCAGGATGAATATATTAGTGCGATGAAGACGCTTGTAAAGAATTATCGTCCCGAACTGCGCCTGTTGCTGTTCAACGCCGAAGGGACATCGCTCGCCGGATACAAAGACAAGATTATCGAGCACCAGATGAAAGTAGGCACGGAATACTTGCGACTGATGAAAGAACGCTATCCGCACATCAATATCGACATCTCGCCCTTCTTTATTCATATCACCAGTTCCACCTGGATGAACGTTTTTTGCGAACTTGTGCGGCACGAAGACTATGAAAGCTGCGAGGTAGAGCGTGCGCTCGAACAATATGCGGCTTACAGCATAGCGGGCTGGAGAGAACTGATGAAACCGTAGAAACAATAACCTTTTAACATATATAGAAGAA
>NZ_CAUTUT010000014.1:0-80364 GCF_963541955.1 Hoylesella pleuritidis
GATAGTTCTGCCATCAGGCAATTGAACTGTTTTCGTAATTACGTTCATCTAAAAATCTAAAATCTTATTGTTTTGACTAACATCTAAAAATAATTCGGACAAAGGTAGTGAATTTCGGGTGAACGAAAGAAGGAAAACGGGATTATTTTATAAAATTAAATGTTTGATTGTAAAAATCAAATTGCGAGGGGAGAAGCCCTCAAAAAAGAGTCGTTTCTCTACTTTCGTCAACTTATCGAAATGAGTCCATATATCCACTCACGATTAGCCGCTTTGTGATTTGCCGTTAATCGGCGTGCAATTAACCGTTAATCATCGCGCGTTTAACCGTTAGTTACACAGCGATTAACCGTTAAATGGAAGCAAATCGATGTCTATTTATAATTAATTGATAATCAATTTGTTTGCAAATCAACAGCTACAATGATTTGATTGTATGATAAACCTTTTCGATGAAAGTCGGATAATCGTTCAGGATGACAGAAAAGCCGAAATCTCCTGACCGCTTTTGGGATAGGGAAATATCGAGATGCAATCTATAAAAAGAGTTAGATTGGCTTGCATTTTCAGTGTTCGTACATAAAAATACCATTATTTCAGAAAATCATTTCGTAAAAATGAAGATTCCGGGAGAGGTCAATGGGCCTCACTTTACGATGGAAGTAACTTTGTTGCGAATCCCTTTCATTCCGATGAGGAAGGCTTTGGCAGAGCCGAACTTCAAAAACATATCGAGCCGAATGGGGATGTGGTTGGTATCATCAGTAACGAAAAAGCGTACGATTTCTTTGTATTGGCCGTCGTTGAGCTCTAAATAAGAGAGTTGCAGACAGCGATACTTGATGCCATTGTCGGCTTTAACGGTGGTTTTTCCACGATATTTGAGTTGTGCAGGAGTACGGCCTTTACCGTCGGCAATAGGAAACGGCACTACGTGTCCGTTCTTCCAGCTTTCGGGATTGAATGAACGGGCACGCAAAAAAATGTTCATCATATCGAAGATGCAATCCGGATAGGTGTGCTCTTGCCATTGATGAGTGCCGTCATTGTGTTGGCGATGCTGTCGAACGTGGCAATTCCCGTTAGGATAGGTATAAAATATCTCGTCGACTGTGTATCGTCTGCCTTCGTGTGCGCCTTTGCGGTAATACAACGGAGCCATATCTAACGAGGAATAACATAGGAGTGTGTCGCGGAGTACGAAAAGATTGTCTACCTGCCTACTGCCGCGCGTGGTAAGACTGGCGCAGTATGCAGGCTTGCCTCCATAGCGACTTTGCACCGTGTACATTGTTGCCGAACCGGCTTTTACCCATACAAACTTCCAGTTATAATAGAGATTGTAAGACAAGAATTCGCCCGACTGAAAGGCATCATTACGGAATGTACATTGTGCCTGTACCGAACCGGAAGCCCACAAAAGTGCGAATAATATGTAAAGTTTTGCTAAGTGCATTGCTGTTATAAGTTTTTTGGGTGATATATTTATATGTTTCTGAATTCTGTTTCAAGTCTGTCGACAGACGCTTGAATGTTGTCGGGAAGCTCACGTTATCTTATTGAGAATGAGACTCTTGCTAATAGCATTTTGATTAGATGCTTTTCGCACTGCAATTA
Source organism: Hoylesella pleuritidis (assembly GCF_963541955.1). Taxonomy (NCBI): domain Bacteria; kingdom Pseudomonadati; phylum Bacteroidota; class Bacteroidia; order Bacteroidales; family Prevotellaceae; genus Hoylesella; species Hoylesella pleuritidis. The sequence goes on from NZ_CAUTUT010000014.1 coordinate 1,618, forward strand.
ACGGTTAAATGCACGACGTTTAACGGCTTTTCGCACGGTAATTAACGGTTAGTCGCAATGCCCTTTCATTCTTCCGCTTTTTGCCTTTGCATCACTGTTTCAACATTTCGATACCCAACTGTCGGGCACGCTCAGCATTTCGGTGCCGGATTGTCTTCTGTTTGTCGGCCTTTTGCTTGATGAGTTTATCCGGTTTTTGGTGAGCTACACTGCGAGCTGTGGGATTCCACGTCTGCGTTACATCCCATTTGGCTTTACATTCGATGGCTTCGGGATAGTAATATACCGCTTCCGGCTGTCGATCTTGTGCGAAGTTGCCGGTGTCCCAGATGCCGTTATCATTGCCGTCGACGAACATTCGGAGGTAATAACTGCCCGGCTTGATATAGAAAAATTCGACAGTTCCCGTGCCGGTCGCTACCTCCTTGATTACTTTATCATCTCCGTTGAGGAGCTGGGCAATGATGTGCTGCCCTGTAAAATCCGGTATTTTGACGAGCAACGAACTGTAATCGTCGGTGGAATGTACTTTGAAACCTTTTTTGAACAGAGTCGAAGCACGACCGTAAATATCGATGAATGCGGCACTGTCTATCTCTAAACTGTATTCGATGTTGGGTCTCCACTCGCCTATGAGTTCGTATTTGAGCCGCTGAATGAGTGTCGTATCGGTCGTGACCGTACTGTCTTTGTCGCGCGATCGGGGCAAATGTAACAGGAAAGGAGAGCGATACCACAAGGTGTCGTGCTTGGAATAGAGGTGTATCTTACCGGTATCGACTACGGCAGAAGGTGCCGGTAGCGAAATGAAAATGTTTTTATCGGGATCCAATTCAGATGAAGCCTCAATCTTGACAGCCAGCGGTTTCACGGGCATTTGCGTCTCATAGGGTTCTCCTTTCTTCTTGGCTTTTTCCTGTTTTTTTGTCCATTCTTCTATGGCTTTCTGTTGCTGCTTGCGTCGCCATTCATAAGTTTGTTTGGAAAGAATGTCAAGTGTGTCGGTTTGCAGTTGTAAGACACCGTTGCTGTCAGTCTTTTCGTATTGCAATTGCACACGAAGCGTGTCTTGATTGATTAGCGACGAGTCGCGGAGCCAGTAGTTTACGGTGTCTCGCCGGGCATTGCTTTCGGTGATAAAAGCATTGTCTGCGTTGAAATTCAGCCCTCGGATACGGGGTAATTGCGGATTTCCGTAACTGAAAAAGAGCGTGAAATGATTGGCTTCGGTGCGCTCTGTTTTGAGTAGGTAGCGGTCGGTGATCAGTTCATTGAATGCTCGCAGCACGACATCATCGGGCAAGTAGTGCGTGTAATGCACCAAACTGATGGAGTCGATGCGCAGAGAGTCGCGCCAAATGGTGTCTTGCCGTGTGTCAGGTTTGACCGAAGGAATGATGATATCGCGATTGAACGCGATCTTTTCACTCTTTTGTTTGAAGGTATAATCACCATCGGCGTCTTGCAAGGCATAGATTCTGTAACGGCCGGGGGCCACTCCTTTGATGACGAAACGGCCGCGGCTGTCGGTTCGGGCCACGCGAAGCATTGGCTGTTTCGTGAATGCCGAGTCGGCAAGATTACTGTAAAGTCCCACTAAAATGCCTTTAACCGGCTCTAAGTCGGCTGCTTCGACTACGTTACCGGCCACTTCCATCGTGTCGATCTGTGGTCCGGTGGAGAAACTGTAAGTGTAATTTCCCAGCGGATTACCCTCGTTGTTATCGGTAATTGCATCCGAGAAATCTACCGTGTAGGTTGTATTCGCTTTCAGGGAGTCTCTCAATGTCACTTGAATATGCTTGCCCATTCCTTTGATTTCGGCTGCTTCGAGTTGCGGCGGAGATACAATGACGTTCTCGGTAGCATTGTCTATCTTGATGAACTCATTGAAATAGATGTTCACTCGCTTGCTTTTCACGTCTGTTCCCTTGTCTTTCGGGTGCGTGGCAATCACTCTTGGCGGTGTCTCATCATACCATCCGCCGTCGGGATGACCCATTCGGGCGCAGGAAACAACGAGAGTCGAAGCGAGAAAGAGCAGGATTCCCCCTCCGACTCCCCCTTGAAGGGGGAGAGTATAATGGCGATATTTTAGGGATACAGCCGTAAAGTGGCGCCTGATGATCCTGTATATGTAATCTAATGTCATATTGTTCATATAAACAGTCATATCTAAAAATGTCCTCATTCGGCCTTGAGCCCTTCCCCTTCGGGGGTGAATTGGAGGGGGGCCTTATTGAGTTCTATCAGCTCTTCGATGTTCTTTCGACTGTTGCTAAGTCTCGGCACCTTGTGTTGTCCGCCTAACTTGCCTTTTTGTTTGAGCCAATCGTCGAACAGACCGGCGCGTGCCGGCACCACTTCTAACGGTTGCAACGTAATGTCTTTATATCGTTTGGCCTCATAATCGCTGTTAATCTCTTGCAATCGGAGGTCTAACAGTTGGGCAAACGCAGTTAAATCGGCTGGTGTTTGTGCAAACTCGATGAGCCACTGATGCCTGCACTGCGCACGTTCGTCCATAAATACGGGGGCGGCTGTATATTCTTTGACCACGGCTCCGGTCTTTTCGCAAGCGTAAGCAAGTCCCTTTTCGGCGTTGTCCATAATGAGTTCTTCGCCAAAAGCATTGATAAAATACTTCGTTCTTCCCGTTATTACGAACTTATAAGGTGTCTTCGACGTGAACGAAACGGTGTCGCCGATGATGTAACGCCATAGTCCGCACGAGGTGGAAATCACCATAGCATAATTGCGTCCGACCTCAACACCGCTCAGCGGAACCACTTCCGGCGATTCGTTGCCATACTGATCCATTGGGATAAACTCGTAAAATACGCCGTAATCCACCATCAGCAGCATCGCCGGATCAGCCGGATCGCTTTGTATTCCGAAGAATCCCTCGCTGGCGTTATAGGTCTCCACGTAGTGCATCTCAGGCGAAGTGATGAGCTGTTGAAAGCGTTTGCGATATGGACCGAAAGCAATTCCGCCGTGAAAAAATACCTCTAAGTCGGGCCAAACTTCTTCGATGTGCGTCTTACCGCTCAATTCCAGCACGCGCACCAGCACCGAGAGCATCCACGAAGGTACACCCGAGAGGTTAGTAACGTGCTGTTTCAGCGTTTCGCGTGCAATGCGGTCGCGTTTCACCTCGAAGTCACTCAGCAGCGCCGTAGCCTTTTTCGGTACGCGAACAAGGTTTGCCAATGGGTTGATATTCTCAATAAGAATGGCGCTTAAGTCGCCGACGATGCTCCCAAGAATGTCGTAATTAGGCGAGTGCGAGCCTCCGAGAATCAAGCCTTTACCGTCGAACATCCGGCTCTTCGGGTTGTTTTGCAGGTAGAGAGCTACCACATCTTTGCCTCCCCGATAGTGGGTGTCTTGTAGTCCTTCGGTTGTGATGGGAATGAATTTACTCTTGTCGTTGGTTGTCCCTGACGATTTGGCAAACCATTTCACTGTTCCCGGCCAGAGGACATCGCTCTCACCGTGGCGCATTCGATCTATATCACTCTTCAACTCTTCGTAAGTGTTGAGCGGAACGTTCCTTGCGAAATCCTCATAACTACTTGTATGCTTGAGCAAATGGTTGCGACCGTATTCGGTGTGGGTTCCTTCGGCTATGAGATATTCCATCACCTGCTGCTGCAAAGCCTCTGCATTCTCGGCGTAATGCTCGATCTTGCGTTGCCGCGGGGTGAAAAATCGGTCTATGATTTTCGTTAAACTCATTTGCGTTTCTGTCTCGTTTTAAATTACAAAGATACCGCAAACTTCTCTGACAACAATATAATTCACGATTTTTAATAATCAATAGTCTGTTCTGACAGTTCGAAGCAATCAGAGGAAGTTATTATTCGATTCGTGAAAAGCAGCTGATCGCCTCGCAAATAGCTATTTTCTGATCTTGAAATAGCATTTTTTAAGACTTAATAGTTTGTTGATAACGGGTGAATTGGTATTTTTGCAAAATATAAGATACGTGTGTCTGCCTTGCAAGGAAGATACATCAGTCAAACAAACCTAATTCTTTCTATTAAATGAAAACAGACATTGAAATCGCTCACAGCACTTCGTTAGAGTCTATTTCACGAATTGCCGAGAAAGTAAACATCCCCGTTGATTCACTCGAACCATACGGGAAGTACATTGCCAAAGTACCTTACAGACTCATAGATGAGGAAAAGGTGAAGCAATCTAAGCTCATTTTGGTTACCGCCATATCGCCGGTGAAAGCCGGAATAGGCAAGACCACTGTCAGCATCGGCCTCGGATTGGGGCTGAATCACATCGGAAAAAAAGCCGTTGTGGCGTTGCGCGAACCCAGTATGGGCCCGTGTTTTGGAATGAAAGGCGGTGCCGCAGGGGGTGGTTATGCACAAGTGTTGCCGATGGAGAATATCAATCTCCATTTCACAGGCGACTTCCACGCCATCACTTCGGCCAATAATATGATTTCAGCATTGCTGGATAACTACGTTTATCAGCATCAAGACGAGGGCTTCGGATTGAAAGAGGTCTTTTGGAGACGTGTTCTCGACGTGAATGATCGCTCTCTTCGCGATGTCATTACAGGTGTCGGAGGCCGCACGAACGGTATCGTGGCCGAGAATGGATTTGATATCACACCCGCATCAGAGATTATGGCCATCTTCTGTTTGGCCAAAGACGAAGACGACTTGCGGCATCGCATTGAGAATATCCTGCTCGGAACCACCCTCGATGGTAAGCCATTCCGTGTGAAAGATATGGGAGTGGCGGGTGCTATTACCACGATTCTGCGCGACAGTATCAATCCGAATCTCGTCCAAACCACTGAAAACACGGCGGCATTCATCCACGGTGGACCTTTCGCTAACATCGCCCACGGGTGTAATAGTGTGATAGCTACGAAAGCGGCAATGACATTCGGCGATTACGCTATTACCGAGGCAGGCTTCGGTGCGGATTTAGGTGCAGAGAAATTCTTTGATATCAAGTGTCGCAGAGCAGGCTTACAACCCAAGCTATCCGTACTTGTGGCAACGGTACAAGCCCTGAAAATGCATGGTGGAATCGACCTTAAAGAACTCGCTAAGCCCAATGAAGAAGGCTTGATAAAAGGTTTCGGCAATCTGGATAAGCACATTGAGAATCTTCAAAGCTTTGGTCAGACGGTCATAGTCTGTCTCAATCGCTTCGGAACCGATACGCAGGCCGAGCTTGATTTGGTGCGTGTTCATTGCGAAAAGATGGGTATCGGCTTTGCCATCAATACTGCTTTCACCGACGGAGGAGTAGGAGCCGAGAAGTTGGCACAGCTTGTTGTGAAGACGATTGACGAAAATCCGTCGAAACCCTTGCGCTTTATCTACGACGAAAACGATAGTATTCAGGATAAGGTAACCAAGATTGCGACGAAGATTTACGGTGCCGATCGTGTTGTTATCAAGCCGGCGGCAATGCGAAAACTCAAAAATATTGAGGCTGGAGACTATCACAAGTTTCCTGTTTGTATTGCAAAGACACAGTATTCGTTATCCGAAGACCCGAAGTGGTACGGTGTTCCGAAAGGCTTCGAGATAACGATTCGTGACTTTGTAGTGAGTGCCGGCGCCGAAATGATTGTCGCTATAGCCGGCGAAATAATGCGTATGCCAGGGCTTCCGAAGAGTCCTCAGGCCGAGCGTATCGACATTGTGAACGGCGAAATCACAGGTTTGTCGTAACAAAAGGTTTCTTGTGGGTTGAGGATTATAAATAATCCGAATGCTGCAAATCTCTTAATTGTTGCGAATTTTTCACTTACAGACGAGTTCTCAGACCGTTAAGTTTTGGTCTCGTCTGCTGTAATGGAAAGACAAGCGTGCTGATATAATAAAGATCGGCACGCTTGTTGAGATTTATATTCTTTATATCCAGCGAACCGACAGACTTATTATTGATATATAGAGCGGTGTTTTTACGGTCGTCGCCGCCGACATTATTAATAATAAAAGGAATTGTTTCCCGGTGTATATCTACATTCGTGAGCCCTAAGCAAGTCGTTTCCGACAGGTTTCCAAGATATCGATGAGTTCAGAAGCAGCGGTCGTTCGCAGCATTGCAATACGTGTTTGACGAAAATCGGGAATACCTTTAAAAATCGGACTTGCAGCTAAGTGGCGACGTGTGTGGAGTATACCGCGATACTCGTCGATACGACTGATGTTGATGCGGAGTTGTTCTTCGAGGATATCTATTTTCCGATTAATATCCAAAGAGGTGTCAGCAGGGCGGCCGTCGAGCCGATCCCGAATCTCTTTGAATATCCACGGCCGGCCGAAAGTGCCCCTTCCTATCATTATAGCATCTACTCCGTAACGTTCAAAAACCGTCTGTGCCTGCTCGGTCGACGTAATATCGCCATTCCCGATAATGGGAATGCGGATGCGGGGATTGCTTTTCACTGCACCGATCAGCGTCCAGTCAGCTTCGCCTGTGTACATTTGGCTGCGCGTCCGACCGTGAATAGTGAGCGCCTGAATGCCGCAGTCTTGCAGCTTTTCAGCCAAATCGCCGATAATCAGATTGTTTTGATCCCATCCCAAACGTGTTTTCACCGTGACGGGAGTCTTAACCGCCCGAACAACTTCGCGTGTGATATCGAGCATCAGCGGCACATTGCGCAACATTCCGGCACCGGCGCCCTTCCCGGCAACCTTTTTCACAGGACAGCCGAAGTTGAGATCGATAAGGTCGGGATGTGCTTCCTCTACAATTTTGGCGGCTTCTACCATCGACACGACATCTCGCCCGTAGATCTGAATGCCCACAGGCCGCTCCTCATTGCTGATAGTCAGCTTGTTCACTGTTGATTTAATGGAACGCACTAAAGCCTCGGCGCTGACAAATTCGGTATATACCATCGAGGCTCCGAACCGCTTGCAGAGCAGTCGAAAGCCGATATCCGTTACGTCTTCCATCGGTGCCAGGAAGACGGGTTGCGGTCCGAACTCAATGTTTCCAATCTTCATTTCGGGTGCAAAGGTAATGATTTATTTTCAAAGCAAGAATATATCGCCGTTTCAAAATCCGACGGCGACTATTAGGCTCGTATCCTTTTGAGAATCAGGTATATATAAATCCAATTACAACTAACGGTTAAATGCCGTGCAACTAATCGTTAATCACACGCCGTTTAACGGCTTTTCGCGATGTGTTTAACGGCAAATGAAAATCCGTCTCATATTATCTCTTTTTCGAAGGAGAAAAGAGTATAATTTTCATTGATGTTCTCTGCTTCTGTCTTGATATATTTATTACTCTTTTTTCTGAGGTCAATTCTCTCTCTATTTACCGTTTTCAGCCCTCTGATTCCAAGTAATCAGGGTGCTGTACAAGTTTGTTTTTCAAAGGAAAACATTAAATTTGTATTTTGAAAAAGTAAAAAATCCGCGTCAAAGGGGGTTAGGAAATCCGTGCGGAAATCGTCATTTCGATAAAAGCCAAGCAAAAACAGATGCTCAAAAACGATGAAATCGAATACCTCTACGGGCTGTATCACGACAGAGTACGACGATTAGCTGTGTCTATTCTGCACGATACGGAGGAGGCAAAAGATGTTGCCGGCGATATCTTCGCACGCATAACGGATGGGCGGCTACGTCTTCCCGAAACGAAAGAGGAGGCTTATCTGCTGACGACAGTCAGAAACCTGTGTCTCGATAAGATTGCACACCTGCGTGTAAAAGAGCGAATGATGCGTCGACTGACACTCGAAACGGAGCCGACAACAATTTCCGAAGACGATCGCGAGCGCCGAATCGCACAGTTGTGGGCGTATGCCGACACGGCATTTACACCGCAAACGCGTCGGGTTTTTATGCTACGCTTCACGCAATACAAGTCTTATCGCGACATTGCCGAGACGTTGGGAATCAGTGAAACGGCCGTTTACAAGCATCTGGCACAGGCTTTGGTGAAACTAAAAACATTTGCCGACAATGATGAATGAGCAGAAAATGGAACGGCTCTTGCGAATGGCGGAACATCCGGAGCTGTACGATGACAGGGAGTTAGAAGAACTGATGTGCGACGAAGAGTGCAGAGAAGCGTATGAGTTGATGGTTGAACTGGGGGCCTCCCGAGGGCCTTCCAAAGAAAAAGAGATGCAGAGCTCCTCTCAATCTCTCCAAGGGAGAGGAACTCTTGGCAGTAAACGGCTTGACAAAAGCTCGTTTTTACAAGAGTGGGAGGATGTTAGGCCCGAAAGACTTGCAGGTAAACGGGCGATGAAAATAAGGTGGAAGATGGCAGCAATGTTCGTCGGTGTGGTGATGATGGCAGGTTTTGTATTTGCTGCCATACATCTCGCCACCCGTCATCGGCAGTCGGATGTGCGTCAAATGGTAGTTATTCAACAAGTGAAAAAGCGTAATCAGGCCTCCCATAGACAAGATTTTGTCAAGTCCTCTTCCCCGGAAAGGAGGCCGGGAGAGGTCGCTTTGCCCGATCTTTTGTCTGCTATCGCCGCTCACTATCACCTCACCGTGGCGTATAAAAACGAGCGGGTGCGACAGTTGCGACTGTTCTTCAAATGGGATAAAACGCGGAGTATTGAGGAGATTGTGGCCGATTTGAACCATTTTGAACATATTCACCTGACCTTGGAAGGGCAAAAACTGACGGTCGAATAATACTGCTTGAAGAATATGAAGAAACGAATCGCAATAGGAATCATTGTCTTGCTGTGCGGATTCTGCGGTGCTTTGTCGGCCCAGAAGATCAACCGCAGTTATCGGACGACATCGCTTTCCCGGGTGTTGGAAGACCTCGGGCAGGCCTCCGAACAGTATATCATCAGCTTTATCTACAATGATCTGGAAGACTTTACTGTCACAACCGATCTCCGAAACTGCTCGATTCCCGACGCGGTAAGGGCCGTTTGCGCGCTCTACCCGATGAAAATAACTTTCGACGGCAATCAAATCTATGTCGAATGCACGCAAAAGACCGCCCGAAAGGTTACGGGTAAGGTCGTGGACTGTCGTGGCCGCCCTGTCGAGTTTGCCAATATCGTCCTGCTGTCTGCTACGGATTCTCTTTTTATCAACGGTGGGGTGAGTAATGAAAATGGCGATTTCGTTATCCCCTGCGACGTCAGACAGCTGTTGATGAAGATTACTTGCGTGGGCTACTGCACGCTTTGGCGTACCGTTTCGACAGAAAATATCGGCACGGTGAGACTCACTGCCGAGTCGTATGCCGTCAAGGGGGTGGTTGTTAAAGGTGAAAGGCCACAGTATAAAATGGCGAACGGCGGAATAACTGTCGATGTGGAGCACTCGCTTCTGTCACAAATGGGGACGGCCAACGACGTACTCGCGCAGCTGCCTCGCGTAAAAGTGAGTGGCGAGGGGGAGGTGAGCGTCTTCGCCAAAGGAACTCCTCAAATCTATATCAATAATAAATTAATGCGTGATAAGAGCGAGTTACAGCAGCTCAAGTCTGCCGACATCAAGTCCGTAGACCTCATTACGAGTCCCGGTGCACGCTATGGTGCGACAGTGGAGTCGGTTATCCACATCAAAACCAAGCGTAAGCAAGGCGACGGTTTCAGCTTTCGCGCCGATGCAAATGCCAAATATAACAGCAAATGGGGCGGTTATCAGGAAAACTATTTCAAGTTCCGAAGCAAGGGCTTTGAGGTCTTTGCAGATGGATTTTGGAGTAATCGGTATAGTGGCGAAGATAATTACTTTGGACAGGAGTTACGTAACGGCAGCGATGTTACCCGTGTGAAAGAAGATCTTCAAGATGGAATGCGTACGGCAGGATTGGATGGTAAGATCGGCACCAACTATGATATTGATGACAATAATGCTGTCGGTGTGTCTTATTCGATTTATAAGTCGCTGTTTTCTAACCTTGAAGTCGATGGAGCTATCTATAATATATGGCGCAATGATCAGCCTGTCGGGCAGGTCATTGCAGACATGCGAAGAAAAGAGAATAATGGTCCGAACCACGAATTGAATCTATATTATATAGGTAAAGCCGGTAAATGGGGATTCGATTTCAACGGGACCTATTTATGGAAGAAAACTAATGTGAAAATGTCTGAGGACGAACGAGGCACCAATTTGGAAAATCGTGAGGTGCATACGGCGTCGAGCCAGCGCAATCGGATGCTTGCCGGCAAGTTGGTTTTGAGTTACCCTGTGGGAAAAGGACGATTATCGGTGGGCTCGGAGGTGACCCATACCAATGCTTATGGTGATTATCAAAATCAAGAGAACTATGTAACGGCCTCGCAGACGAATATTGAGGAAAGTAATCTGGCAGGTTTTGCTGAGATAGAAATGCCGTGGGGCAACTTCTCTTTTGATGTCGGGCTGCGCCTTGAGCACGTCAAAGCCGACTATTATTCATTCGGAGTTTGGCAGCAAGAGCCCAGTCGTCGTTACACCGACTGGTTCCCCAATCTCTCTGTTTCGTGGCAGAAAGGGCTCTGGGGTGTGCAATTCAGCTATGTCAATAAAACCTTTCGACCGGATTATCAGTCATTACGTAGCGACATTCAATATACTAATCGGTATATATATGAGGGTGGAAATCCTTATCTTAGACCTTCGGTGAAGCACAGTTTAGCATTTGTGGGCACCCGTTCGTGGCTTTCTGCCGAGGTTGGATATAATTACATCAAGAACGATATACTGTGGATGGCAACGCTATACGAGAACAAAGACATTGCATTTTTGCGTAATCGGAACGTCAACCACACGCAAAACGTTTATGTATCTGTGGTTGCTTCATCCCGGTTTGAGTGGTTTCAACCTACCATTGAATTAGATTATCGAAAGCAATTATTCGATGCCAGGGCATACGGAAGCAGTAGGAAGTTGAATAAACCGCAATGGAAAGTCGAGATGAAAAATAAGTTCGTCATTACATCCACTTGTTTTGCGATGCTTAATATGTGGTATTCGACAGGTAGTGCAATTGATTTGAGCCTATCAAAACAGGCCGGTTCGATAGACATTTCATTGATCAAATCATTCTTTCAGAAGTCTTTTACCGTGAATCTTTACGTTACCGATCTGTTGAAAACCAATAAAGAGCGATGGACAATGTATGGAAATAACGTGGATTTATGGAAAGATTGCTACAACTATGAGCGTCGCGTAGGCATCACTTTGACCTATAACTTCAATGCATCACATAGCAAATACAAGGGAACGGGTGCCGGAAACGACGAGAAGAGGCGGCTGTAAGCAGTGCCTCTTTATCCTTTTTGCCCATCCGCTCCTCATTTTCAAAAGAATTGTTTACCTTTGCATTCGTTGCAATGGCGATGAAGATGGAATTGGGCAGCAGTTTGTTGTCTAATTGAAAACATTATAAAGCGATGGAATGAAAACTTAAAGAACATCCTAAGAATGATAAAACAAATACAGATAGGCTCATTTTATCACCGATTGTGTCGCCGTCTCGAGCCAATTTACGGCAAGAGAGAGGCTAAGGACATTGTGTTGCTGGTGCTCGAAATGCATTTTGGAATTACGATGACGGATGTGGTGTGCGGTAAATTGGATGAGATGACAAAGGCGGAGCAGGCCGAGATGGAGCGGATGATGCTGCGATTGGAACGTAATGAGCCTGTACAGTATGTGTTAGGAAAGGCTTATTTCGGCAGCGACATATATGAGGTGACGCCCGATGTACTCATTCCACGACCCGAAACAGAGGCACTCTGTCGGTGGATTGTTGAAGAAACGCGAGATGAAAAGCGGTTGCTCGATTGCTGCACGGGCAGCGGTTGTATTGCCATTACATTGAAGAAACGATGCCCGCAGTTATCTGTCGACGCTTACGACTTGTCGAATGCAGCTTTGGATGTGGCCCGGCGCAATGCTGAACGGTTGCAACAAGATATCCATTTATTTCGGATGGATGCGCTGAATCCCGTTCTTGCTAAGGGGAAATATGATATCATTGTGGCCAATCCGCCCTATATCTGTGAACAAGAGAAGCGAGATATGCGACCCAACGTGCTCTGGTTCGAGCCTCACGAAGCACTGTTCGTTCCCGACAACGACCCTCTTCGTTTCTATATGGCTATTACTCGTTATGCAGTTGACGCTTTGAACACTGGTGGCCGACTCTATTTCGAGATTAATCCACTGTTTGTTGAAGCGTTGGACGTGATGATGCGTCGTTTCGGATTCCGTGAAATAGAAGTCAATAATACTTTCGGCTATGACCGACGAATGATGAAAGCTAAGCTATGAACAAAGATATGACAGAACAACAAGTGCTTGCCCGTCTTACTGCCGAGTGTGCCAGAGCCGAGCATTGCACAGGAGAGATGCTCGAAAAGATGCGTAGATGGGGTGTTGACGATGATGTACAGGATCGTGTGATGGCGTATCTGATCAAGGGAAAATATGTAGATGACGAGCGATTTTGCCGTTTGTTTGTCCGCGATAAGATTCGATTCAATGGTTGGGGAAGGCGCAAAGTGGAGCAGGCTCTTTACCAGAAGCGCGTCGATAAAGCCGTGTCGGGGCCGGTTTTAGATGAAATCGAGGATGTGGAATACATTGAGGCGTTGCGCCCACTTATTCATTCGAAACGTAAGTCGACAAAAGCTACGAACGAATATGAGCTCAATCAGAAGCTGATGAAGTTTGCTTTGAGTCGCGGTTTTGAATGGAACATCATCCGTCAGTGTATCGACGGAGCCGAAAGAGAGGACTATGATTAGCTTTTGGGACCGTTTGCTAAATCTCATTTCGCCCCAACCTTGTGCGATGTGCGGGCGTAGACTCAGCATCAGTGAGGAGCTTATATGCTGTGAATGTAATCTGGACTTGCCGCGAACAAACTATGATACCGACCCGTATAGCAACGAATTGGCCCACTGTTTTTGGGGATTGATACCCGTAGAACGCTGTTACGCATTCACGTTTTATCGTAGCAAGAGTCTCACCAGCCATATTATCTATGGTTTGAAATATGGAGGAAGAAGAGAGTGGGGGGTGATTGCAGGTCGAATGATTGCACGCGAAATTATCGGGAGCGGTTTTTTCGAAGGTATAGATCTGTTGTTGCCGGTGCCTTTGACACGCAAACGACGCAGAAGTCGTGGTTATAACCAAAGTGAAGAACTGGCTCGCGGTATCAGCGAAGTAACCGAAATTCCGGTCGAAACTCGTTCGGTGTGTCGCAAAATATTTGCAGGGAGCCAGACAAGCAGGAATCGTTGGCAACGAGTAGAGAATGTTGCAGATGCTTTTGAGTTGGTAGACGCCGGGCCGGTGCACGCTCGTCACGTTTTGATTGTCGATGATGTGGTAACCACAGGAGCTACAATCAGGGCTTGTGCACAGCAGCTGGTCAAGGCAGGAGTAGCTAAAATCAGTGTGCTTGCATTCGGATTTGCCAAGTCTTAACATATAAAAGTACGTATTCTGTTGCCGAATTGGATAAATAATACTATCTTTGCACAATTGTATCTTTTAAATATCGATAAATAATATGGACACATTGAAGAGTGCTTTTGCATCAAGGCTACTGAAAATCAACGCTATCAAATTGCAGCCTAACAATCCTTTCACGTGGGCTTCGGGATGGAAGTCGCCGTTCTATTGTGATAACCGGAAGACGCTCTCGTATCCGGAGTTGCGCAATTATGTCAAGATTGAGCTCGTGCACACTATCTTGAATCATTTCCCCGAGGTTGAAGCCATTGCAGGAGTAGCTACTGGAGCCATTCCGCAAGGTGCGCTTGTAGCCGATGCTTTGAATCTGCCTTTTGTCTATGTACGTAATAAACCAAAAGACCACGGCCTCGAAAATCTCATCGAGGGAGAGCTGAAAGCGGGAATGAAAGTGGTAGTTGTAGAGGATTTAATATCCACCGGAGGCAGTTCTTTGAAAGCAGTTGAAGCGATTCGGAATAATGCTTGCGAAGTGATCGGTATGGTGGCGTCTTATACTTATGGGTTCCCTGTGGCCAAGAAAGCGTTTAAAGATGCACAGATCAAGTTGGTTACGCTGACTGATTATGAGCACGTTGTAGATGAAGCATTGAAGACTGGTTACATCGATGATAGTGATGTAGAGGTCCTTCACGAGTGGCGCAAAGATCCGGCACATTGGGATGAATAAATGAATAAGTGCATTTGTGTGTGAGTTTTTTAGTTTTAGCTTGTTTCATTCTTGTCTCGGAAGAGGACTCATAAACTAAAAACTCATCACTTTACAAACTCAAAATACGATGACAAGCAAATTTGAGAGTAGTATCAGAGTAATTCCCTACACGCAACAGACAGTATATGACAGCCTGAGTAATTTGGAAAATCTGGGCAAAGTGAAAGATCGTATCCCCGAAGATAAGGCCAAAGATTTGGTTTTCGACAAGGATTCGATATCTATCAACGTTGCACCTGTCGGACAAATCAAGCTCCGTGTAATGGAGCGCGAGGCTCCGACGTGTATTAAATTCGAAACGGAACAGTCGCCGATGCCCTTTAATTTCTGGATTCAATTGCTGCCCGTGACCGATGTTTCGTGTAAAATGAAGTTGACAATCAAAGCAGATCTCAATCCGTTTATCAAAGGAATGGTCAAGAAACCATTGCAAGAGGGTATCGAAAAGATTGCTGATGTCCTGCAAAATATTAAATATGGGTAAGTGGCGAAAGCATAAACGAATGTACCGTATATTCGGACTCACAATTGTTTCTACTGCTTTGATGTTGATATCCTGCGGCGAAGTACAGAACGAATACACCGCAGATGTGAGCTATTTTGTGTTCGATAATTCCGTACATCAGGATCAGACGTTGGCCGGTGCGATGAATCCGAATGCACCGGGAGTCTTTTGCTTTATTTCGCAATCTATGAAATCAGGAGTTGTCCGATTGTTATTCCAAAATAATCAGAGGCTTGAAAGTAGCGTTATAGCCAATGCCAAGGATTTGAAACGCCCTCTCCGATTGGGGTATAATAATGGAATTATCGTCGGATACGGTAATTTAGACTATCCTGCTATATTCTATGCATATGATAAAGAATGTCCCAATTGTTTCGATCCTGATGCCGTTCCTGTGCAGAGTAAACCACTCACGATGATGAGTAATGGTATTGCACGATGCAATGTATGCCGACGCGAATATAATTTGAATGCCGACGGTTCCATCACTAAGGGCGATGCGGGTAAAAAAATGATACGTTATCGAGCACAGACGACGGGTGCTTTGGGACAGATTGTGGTCAACTAATATATTAAAATGTCCTAAATACTTTTGCCATTTAGATAATTCGCCTTACCTTTGCATTACAGAATGTTTGCGGAAATAGCTCAGTTGGTAGAGCACGACCTTGCCAAGGTCGGGGTCGCGGGTTCGAGTCCCGTTTTCCGCTCGATATAAATTAATTCCCGATGCCGCAATGGTGGAATTGGTAGACACGAGGGACTTAAAATCCCTTGGCCAGTAATGGCTGTGCGGGTTCGAGTCCCGCTCGCGGCACTTTATAAACTATCTAAACTCTATGCAAAAGAAATCACTATTTTTTTTATCGGCAATCTCGATCTGGGCATTGACTTCTTGCTCGAAATTAGGCGCTTTGTCTGCTGACAACTTCACCGTAACTCCCAATCCGCTTGAGGCTCAAGGCGGTCAGGTTTCTGCCACAATTAACGGCAGTTTCCCTGAGAAATATATGAAAAAGAAAGCTACTGTGACTGTCGTTCCTGAACTTCGTTATGGTAAGGGACAGTCAAAGAAAGGTACAACAGCTACATTCCAAGGCGAGAGTGTCTATGGAAATAATCAGACAATATCGTATAGAATGGGCGGACATTACACGATGAAAACCGTATTTCCTTTCATTTCGGATATGCAAAGAAGCGATATGTACCTTACTTTCAATGCATATATCGGTAAGAAAAAGGTCAACATTCCCGCCATTAAGGTGGCAACTGGCGTGATTACAACCGCAGAACTCTACCGAAGAACATTGATGAATGCCGGCGCTTGTTTAGCACTTGACTCTTTTCAGCGTGTGAAAGCACGCCGACAAGAAGCCAATGTGCGGTTCCTCATTAATCAGGCAAATCTGCGTAAAAGCGAGTTGAAAAACAACTCGGTACAGGAATTTGTACGGATGTTGAAGAAAATCAATGCAGATCGTGAAAGATTGAATCTCAAAAATGTAGAAGTACAAGCCTATGCATCGCCTGACGGTGGTTTCAAACTCAATGATAAGTTGGCCAATAAGCGTCAGGACGTGTCCGAAGGCTATGTAAAACAACAGCTGAAGCAGACAAAAGTCAGCACGCCTATCGATGCTCATTATACCGCTCAGGATTGGGACGGCTTCCAAAAGTTAGTTCAGGCTTCGAATATTCAAGATAAAGACGTTATTCTTCGCGTGCTTTCAATGTATAAAGATCCGCAGGAGCGTGAGCAGCAAATACGTAATATGAGTGAGGGATTCCGTGAGTTGGCCGATGGTATACTGCCAGAGTTGCGCCGTTCACGCCTTATCATCAATTATGAAATTGTAGGTCGCAGTGACGAACAGATCAAAGCACAGTACGCGTCAGAACCGGCCAAGCTGAGTGTAGAGGAAATGCTCTATGCAGCAAGCCTCGAAGACAGTCCCGCCAAGAAGCAGGAAATTTATAAAAAAACTGCTGCTTACTATGATAAAGACTATCGTGCTTATAACAACTTAGCTGTTATCGCTTTCAATGAAGGTGATGAAGCTACGGCTAAACGATACATTGAGCAGGCTTTGAGAATGAATCCGCAGGCCGCAGAACCTAATGCTAATCTTGCGCTTCTTGCTTTGAAGCATGGCGAAGTGCAGCAAGCGGAGAATTATCTTGCTAATGCCGTAGAGGCCAACGGCTTCGGAGAGGTTCTCGGTAATCTGAATATCGCCAAAGGAAACTTTGCTCAGGCGCAGGAGAATTTCGGCACTTCCAACAGCAACAGTGCTGCTTTGGCGCAGCTTCTCAACAAGGATTATGCCACGGCCAAGGCCACTTTGGGCAACGTCAAGCATCCCGACGCAATGACAAGTTATCTGCACGCCATCGTCAGTGCGCGTCAAGGTAATAACTATGCAGCTCAGTCATATCTCAAAGAGGCGCTCCAAAAAGACCCGTCACTGACCGATTACGCGGCAAACGATCTCGAATTTTCTGCCGTAAAGAATAATGAGTAGACTCATCTCATTTTTATTGCTCACCTTGGTAGTGGTTTCCTGCGGGATCGACAGCGATCATTTCAAGATCGAAGGTCGTCTGCTGAATCTCAATCAAGGTGAGTTTTATGTTTATAGTACCAATGGTGGTCTTGACGGAATAGATACCATTAAGGTAACCGGAGGTCGGTTCGCTTATGAGATACCGTGCGAAAAGGCCGCAACCTTGATTCTTGTTTTCCCGAATTTCTCCGAACAACCGGTCTTTGCACGACCGGGTAAGTCGGTGGAAATTAAAGCTGACGCTTCGCATTTAAAGGAATTAACCGTTGAAGGCACCAAAGATAATGAGCTGATGAACAGGTTTCGTCAACAGATTGTCAGTGCATCTCCTCCCGAAATCGTCAAACGGGCAGCCCAATTTATTGAAGATCATCCCGCATCCGTTGTCAGCGTTTACCTTGTTCGCAAATATTTCATCACCTCGCCGACACCCGATTATAAGCAAGCTTTAACCTTGATCGAACTGATGATGAAGCAACAGACAGACAACGGAGAACTTAATCGTATGTACTTGAATGTGAAACCGTTAGCTCAGATGTCATCAAATGGCTTGCGATTAACGGCTTTTGGCTATGCAATTAACGGTCAATTGATCGATAAAAAGCCGTTAATCGCAGCGCAAGTAACCGTTATCAGCGTGTGGGCCTCGTGGAACTACGAAAGTTTGGACATTCAGCGGGTTTTGAAAAGATTGCAAAACCGATCGCGTGGGCGGCTCAAAATTGTGAGTATCTGTGTGGATGCGAGTCGGAAAGATTGCCGAGATATCCTGCATCAAGACTCTATTTCGTGGCCTACAATCTGTGACGGACAGATGTTGCAGACTCCAGTCTTGAAACAATTAGGCCTTTCTTCCGTTCCCGACAACATTGTTTTCCAACGCGGACGCATCGTTGCACGCAGCTTGGATGCCAAAAAACTTGAAGAGAGAGTCGGTAAGATGATAAATGAGAATTGAGAATTGGCAATTGAATTTACCGATGAAAGGATGAACGAAGAGTCGTGTTCAATTCTCAACTCTCAACTAAGTACGGGCAGGCGGGCTATTGTTTCCTTAATTTAGCGAAGTTTTATCAATTGTTAATAACCAATTCCCAATTATCTAAATGCTTGTAAAAACGTTTTGTGCAGCCGTCAATGGGCTTGAAGTAACTACTGTTACCATTGAAGTTAGTCTCGTAAAAGGGGTGCTTTATCACTTTACTGGATTAGGAGACGAGGCTGTTCGCGAAGGTCGCGATCGTATTGCAGCTGCTATGCAGAACAATGGCTACCGCTTTCCGGTAGCAGATATCACTGTGAATATGGCTCCGGCAGATCTCCGGAAAGAAGGAAGTAGCTTTGATTTGCCGCTTGCTGTAGCCATCCTTGCGGCCAATGCGAGTTTTGAATCTGCACATCTCGGTGAGTATATGATGGTGGGTGAGTTGGGACTCGACGGTAAGTTGCAACCCGTCAAAGGTGCTTTGCCTATTGCTATACGGGCTCGCGCCGAACATTTCAAGGGCTTGATCGTGCCCAAAGAGAATGTGCGCGAGGCGGCAGTGGTCAACAATCTTGATGTATATGGTATGGAGTCGATGACCGATGTTATTGATTTTCTGACCGATCGGCGGTCGTTCAATCCCGTAAAAATCGATACCCGCAAAGAGTTTTACGAACATCAGTATGCGTTCGACCTCGATTTCGCCGATGTCCGAGGCCAAGACAATGTGAAACGAGCCCTTGAAGTGGCTGCTGCGGGCGGTCATAACCTGATTATGATTGGTCCTCCGGGTTCCGGAAAGTCGATGATGGCTAAGCGACTTCCTTCTATTCTTCCGCCGCTTACACTTGCCGAGAGTCTCGAAACGACCCAGATTCACAGCGTTGCAGGTAAATTGGGTAAGGGAATGTCCCTTATTTCTCAACGTCCTTTTCGTTCTCCGCACCACACAATATCCGAAGTGGCCCTTGTGGGAGGCGGTGCTACACCGCAGCCCGGCGAGATTTCGTTGGCTCATAACGGCGTACTCTTTGCTGATGAACTACCCGAATTCAACAAGAGTACGCTCGAAGTATTGCGCCAACCGCTTGAAGATCGGAAGATAACGATATCCCGTGCCAAATACACAGCGGAATATCCGTGCTCCTTTATGTTTGTAGCGAGTATGAATCCGTGCCCTTGCGGCTATTACGGCGACCCCACTCACCATTGTGTTTGCACGCCGGGACAGATCCAACGGTATATGAACAAGATCAGCGGTCCATTGCTCGACCGCATTGATATACAAGTAGAGATCACGCCGGTGCCTTTTAATGACATCTCACAGGCAGCTCCGGGAGAATCCGGTGCGGCCATTCGCGAACGTGTAATCAAGGCTCGCGAGGTACAGGCTGTACGTTTTAAGCCATTCAATGGCATCCACTGCAATGCCCAAATGACTGAAAGGATGATTCATCAGTTTGCCGAACCCGATGCCGATGGTGTTCAATTGCTGCGTACGGCAATGGAAAAGCTCAGCCTTTCTGCCCGTGCTTACAACCGCATTTTAAAGGTAGCGCGTACTATTGCGGACCTTGCTGGTAGCGAAAAAGTTACTCCCGAGCATTTCGCCGAGGCTATCAGCTATCGCAATCTCGACCGAGGCGACTGGGCGGAAAGGCAAGGATAAACGGAGAAAGATTGCTCGCGGATGTATGAAAAACGGCATATAAGGGTAGATAATTTGATAAATTACACTATATTTGCATATTGCAAATCGTATCTGAGGGCTATTTTCATCTTGTGAAATGTAGTCAATAGATGTGAGAACGACAGGTAATGACGGAACGATTCAACACAGGAGAGACGCAGGAAAGTCTCCGTCGGGACTACAATCCTGATGGATCGGTGCTCCGCAGAGCGCAAATGCGGCTGCTCGATATGCTGATTTATTTGCAGGACGTGAGCAAACAAATTGGCGTGGCGTGCCGAATCGACGGTGGAAATGTACTTGGTGCCTTGCGCCACGGCGGTTTTATACCGTGGGATGACGATATAGACGTCGTCGTAAGTTATACTGATTATAAGAAGCTCTGCCGCTACCTGATTGCCCATCCGCACCCGCAGTATGTGTTGCAAACCAATAAGACCGACCCTGGATTTTATAAAGAGTGGGCTTGTCTGCGCGACTTGAAGAGCGAAAACCGCAGTCACGACAATGCTGACAGCCGCGACCGGCGCACCCACGAGGCGCAAAAATATCGCGGACTGCATATCGACATCTTCCCCTATGAGGGCTATATGATTCCGTGGTTGCAGCATTTGGCAGCCAAACTTTCAGTCAATCTCAACCTGCGTTGTGCCGGTGTGCATCCCCATCTGGCGCAGATAGGGTATAATCTGTTGCATTATCTCGTGTTTCCTGCATTCAGACGGGTAGGTCGTTTGTTTGGAAATCCGGAGCTATATATGCACTCTTATGGTGCGTGGTTTTATGAACAGAATCCCAAACGGATGATGATTCCGCATCGGGACATCGTTTTCGAGGGGCACGTTTTTGAAGGGCCGGCCGATCCCGAAGGGCTTTGCCGCATTGCATACGGCAATTTTTGGGAGCTGCCTCCGCGTGACCGGCGCGATCGACACAAAATAGATATCGTCTTCTTAGATTGAAATGGAAAAGAAAAAGACTATGAACATCGCCGTGATTTTTGCCGGAGGATCGGGTTTAAGGATGCATACGAAGTCGCGTCCGAAACAGTTTCTCGACCTGAATGGTAAACCAATCATCATTTATACACTTGAAATCTTCGACAATCATCCCGCTATCGATGCCATCGTTGTGGCCTGTATCGAGAGCTGGATACCGTTTTTGGAGAAAATGTTACGCAAGTTCGAGATTACGAAAGTGGTCAAAATCGTACCCGGAGGACCGTCGGGGCAAGACTCGATCTATAACGGTCTGTGTGCTGCTGAGGCTTATGCGCAAGGCCGGGAGGCTACGGTGCTGATCCACGACGGCGTTCGTCCGCTAATCAATGAAGCCACGATCACCGACAATATTAATAAGGTAGCGGCGTGTGGAACGTGTATCACGTGCGTACCTGCTACCGAATCGCTTATTGTGAAACAGTCGGACGGTTTGTTGGAGATTCCTTCGCGTGCTGATTCTTTCATTGCCCGAGCCCCGCAAAGCTTTCGTCTTGCAGACATTCTAACAGCTCATCGCCGTGCGATTGCCGATCAGCGACACGACTTTATAGACTCTTGTACGATGATGAGTCATTATGGTTACAAGCTCGAAACCATCATCGGACCGATGGAAAACATCAAGATTACCACGCCGACAGACTTCTTTGTGTTGCGCGCTATGGTGAAAGTGCACGAGGATCAACAGATATTTGGACTCTGATATGAATAGAATCTTACAGGAAGACATTGCTCATTTCGCCACAGATTTTTCCCTTTGGGAATACCTGCGAGGCCGACGCATCATCATCACAGGGGCTACCGGTCTGTTGGGTTCGTGCCTGGTGCGATGCCTTTTGGCGCTGAACGAGCAATATTCGTTGGCTTTGCAGGTGGTGAGTGTGGTCCGGAGTCGGACCAAAGCATATCGGATGTTCGGTGAAGAAACGGCTGCTCATCGCGTAATCGTGCACGACTTCGCGTCGGGTGAGCCTTTCCTGCCCGGCAAAGAGGCCGATTTCCTGATTCATCTGGCTGCTCCCACGGCTTCAAAAGACTTTATAGAACACCCCGCAGAGACGCTCACGACGGTGGTAGACAGCACGAAATCGGTGCTCGAATACGCCCGACAGCATCGCTTGCAATCATTGGTTTATGTCTCGACATTGGAAGTTTACGGCACGATCGACGACGATTCACGCGCAATTGATGAACAAATGCAGGGCTATCTCAATCCGATGGATACCCGAAGCAGCTATCCGATGGGCAAAAGAGCTGCCGAATGCTTGTGCTATGCCTATTTTTCGGAATACGAAACACCCGTGAAAACGACTCGATTGGCACAAACTTTCGGCGCGGGTGTGCATCAAACAGATGGTCGGGTATTTGCACATTTCGCTCGAAGCATCATCAACAACGAAGACATTGTGCTGCATACGCGTGGCGAGTTGTGCAGAAGCTATTGTTATACGATGGATGCTGTGAGCGGGATACTGTATGTTTTGCTGTGTGGAAAAGACGGCGAAGCGTATAATATAGCCAACGAACGCACCTATATCTCTATCCGTGTAATGGCCGAAGAGGTGCTTCGCGTATTCCGTCCGATGCGGAAAGTGGTGCTAAATTTGCAAGAAGGACTGGGTTATTCGCCCACAACCAAACTGCGACTCGACACAACCAAGATCCGATCCATCGGTTGGCAACCACGCTACGAACTACGAGAGATGTTCTCGCGATTAATAGAATCTTTACGAGAAGACGGTTATGGGCAAGATATTCAGGCGCATTCGTGATTCCGTTTTCCGTGTTTTCGAGCGGCGAGATCTCACCCCTTGGGAGCAGATTCCACGTGAGCATCCGCCCATTTACGGCGTTTATCATATTTTGATGGGCGCAGGTTGGCAAGCGTTGGCAGCCCGCCAGTTCGACAATCTGCGGCAAAGCGGACTCTTAGCTGCCACCGACAGGCTCTTTATCAGTTGTATTACGCAGCACGAAGAAGATGTAGTGGCATTGCGCGAGATGGTCGGCTGCGAGCGAGTAGAAGTGATTTCGTATACAAACGACCCTTGCCGGTACGAGTATCCGGCATTGGCGTTCATTCAATCGCTATGCAAACGCGAGACGTGTTTAGTCTATTATTTTCACTCCAAGGGTATAACCTATCAGTCGGTAACGGCCGACGACCGTGCGTTTCAGTCGTTTGTGCACAAAATCTGGTCGTGGCGCGAGATGCTGGAACACTTTATTTTCTTCAAGTGGAACGTAGCAGTGAATGCTCTTTGCAATGGTTTCGACACGTATGGTTGCTATCGTTGGCCCCCGAAAGATTATCGAATGTACTCCGGGAGCTTCTGGTGGGCACGCTCTTCGTATGTTCGTCAGCTGCCCGAATTCAATCCATCGGTTATCCGACAGAATCGTTTCTACTCCGAAGTGTGGCTCTTTGAGCGTGTGCACAACGCGTTTTCGGCTTTCGATACGGTTGCGGATCTCTACTTTGTAGATATTCCCCGCTCAATTTATGATGACGGAAAGCCACGCCGATGGGATGTAATCCGATTCGTGGTAGCGTATAATTGGCGTAAGATTCAGAAGCATTTGCTGCACTATAATTATAAGGTGAGGTGTCAAAAGCGGTTTCAACAACTCAAAAAATAAGGCTATGGACATCGTACTAATCTTCAACGGACTGGGCAATCAGATGTCGCAATATGCCTTTTATTTGGCTAAACGGCAGCGCAATAACCACACTGTTTATTGTGTTTTGGGGCCGCGGACACAATATTCATTAGACAAACTCTTCGACATTCCATATCGTCACAATGCCGTCTTGGTTCTACTTTATCGGGCATTAGATAAAGCACATTTCTCCAATCATCGTTGGTTGCGACGCCTTTTGCGGCCTACGCTCCGATTGTTAGGCGTGAAAATGATTGTCGAACCGCTCTCGCGCGACTTCGACATGCGGCATTTCACCCATCAAAAAGGTATCGTTTTCTATCGCGGGGGATGGCATTCAGAACTGAATTTTACAGCTGTTGCCGATGCGGTGAAACGTCGATTTCGGTTTCCGGAGATACAAGACGCTGCGGTGTTGGCGGTGATCGACCGAATTAAAAGCTGTCAGAGTGTGTCACTCCATCTTCGTCGTGGCGACTATCTGGGGCTCAGTGAGTTTCAGGGCGTATGCACAGAGGCTTATTATGAGCACGCCATCGCCTATTTTGAAAGCCAAATCGAGAGCCCCGAATACTTCGTCTTCTCAGACGATCCGACGTATGCCCGTGAGCAATTCGGCGCTGATCCCAATTTTCATATTATCGATTTGAACCACGGTGAAGATGCTTGGTGTGACTTGTTGATGATGACGCAATGCAGATATAATATCATTGCCAATAGCACTTTCAGCTGGTGGGGAGCGTGGTTGAACGACAATCCCTCAAAGATTGTTGTCCACCCACGCTATCATCTCAATGGAGTTGAGACGCGGGATTTCTATCCTCGTAATTGGATCTGCATCGAATAGTTTTATAAATCATCCTCCAATGCCGTGCTTTTGGCATACGCCGTGCTTTTGGCTTCAAAAAAATCGGTCTTCACCATATTTGCATTTGAGTATTGAGAGACCCATTTCATATGCTCGGGTTCTTTGATATTATCTTCAAAAAGATAGCCGAATCCGAGGCTGTGCCAGCGCAGATTGCCTAAATATCGAATATAATCGTTCACCATCCGGCTGTTGAGTCCCTGCACATCATCACCGATTACGTATTGGCCCCACGCTATTTCCTGTGCCACTCCTTCGCGCATCATCTCTTCATAAACCCTCACTTTCTCGGGCGTAAACATTTCCGGCTCTTCCTTTTTCAGCTCTTGAATGATGTTACGGAATAGCCATAGATGCGTGTTTTCATCCCGATTGATGTACCGGATCTCTTGAGCCGAGCCCGACATCTTGCCGTTTCGGCTCAGATTATAGAAGAACATAAAACCGCTGTAAAAGTAAATCCCTTCAAGAATGAAGTTTGCAATGCAAGTCTTCATCAGCGAATACTTGTCTCGATGCTCCTGAAACTCATTGTAACAGTTGCCGATAAAGGTGTTACGACGCAGCAAATGCTCATCTGTTTTCCACTGATAGAGGATGTCGTTGCGCTCTTCCGGGCTGCAAATCGAGTCTAACATATAGCTGTAACTTTGGCTGTGTACACACTCTTGAAAGGCTTGAATATGCAGACAAAGGTTCACTTCGTTAGCCGTTATGTATTCACTCAGGGTCGGGAGATTGTTGGATTGTAGCGAATCGAGGAACACCAAGAAGCTCAGAATCTTGTCGTAAGCAGTTCGTTCGGCCTTATCGAGTCGTGGATAATCCTTTGTGTCCTGCGTGAGATTAATCTCTTCGGGAATCCAAAAGTTGTTCATCGCCTGCCGATACCAGTCGCTTGCCCACTGGTAACGCATATTATTGAAATCGTTCAGATTGGTTGTGTTGCCTCCGATCATTCTGCGCAGCCGCAGATCCGTATCGCCCTCAGGATTGAAAAGGGCATTTCTTTTCAGTTGATTATTCATTTTCAATTCTCATTTTTACATTACCGATTTATGAAGCACAGCTTTCGCATTCCTCCACTTCCAATGACTTACTGCGTACATAATACACGGTCTTCACACCGCTGTGCCACGCTGACAGGTAGAGATCAAGTACTTGACGCATCGTGTAGTCGTTGGTGATATAAAGGTTGACACTCTGTGCCTGGTCGATATGCCGTTGGCGGACTCCCGCGGCACGCATACTCCATCGCTGATCGATGAGATAAGCGCCCTTATAAGCCCAGTATGTGTGGTCGGAAAGTCCCGGAGCAACGCGTGGAAGCATTGCTCCTTTCTTCTCTTCAAGGAAGAATCGCTTCATAACGGGGTCTATTCCGGCTGTGGTTCCGGCTATAATACTCGTGCTGCTCGTAGGAGCCACGGCCAGAAGGTAGGCATTTCGCATTCCCTGTTGACTGACTTTGGCGGCCAGTCGCTGCCAGTCGTCCGACGTGTAGCCGCGTTTTACAAAATAACGGCCTGTTTGCCAGTCGCTGCCGACGAAATATTGATAGGCGCCTTTCTCTTTGGCGAGATCCGAACTGGCCTCGATGGCGGCGCGATTGATACGTTCGAACACATCGTCTACGAATGATATGTGTTGCTCGCTCTCCCATTTGATACCCCGAAGAGCCAAAGCGTGGTGATAACCGCTTACCCCGAGACCGATGCTTCGATAGCGCTGGTTGGTAATCTGAGCATAAGGAACGGGATAAAAGTTGAGGTCAATGACATTATCGAGTGCCCGGACGACAGTCGAAACGGAGTCTTTTAATTTCTCGTCATCTTCTAACGGAAGATGACCCAACGACAGACTGGCTAAGTTGCAGACCACAAAATCGCCCGGACGAACGGTTTTTACGACTACCGTTTCGCCCTCTTCCGTATGTATCTCATTGGAAATCTCCTCGATAGGCGCCATATTCTGTGCAATCTCCGTACACAGATTAGAGCAGTAGATGATGCCCCGATGCGCATTGGGATTGGCCCGGTTCACGATGTCTCGATTGAAAGTGAACGGCGTTCCGGTCTCGACGGCCGACCGAAGAACCAATCGTACGATGTCTTTCACGGTCATTACGCGCCGTGAAAGACGCCTATCGGCCACACATTCCAAGTACTTTTGCTCCCATTCTTCGCCGTAAAAGTCTTCTAAACAATAACCTTTCACCGACATAATTTCATTGGGGCAGAACATCGACCAAGGCTGATCGAGATTCTCTTCGGCCATCTTCCAAAACAGGTCGGGATAGCAGACGGCGGGAAAAATATCGTGTGCTTTCATCCGATCGTCACCGTTATTGGTGCGCAATTGCAGAAATTCGGGCAGATCTTTGTGCCAAACATCGAGATAAACGGCCACGGCTCCCTGTCGCATACCAAGCTGATCGACGGCCACGGCAGTGTCATTGACCAACTTCATCCATCTGATTACGCCTCCTGCCGCACCTTTAAAACCGCGGATTTTACCGCCGGCGGCACGCACTTTACCGAAATACAGCCCCATTCCGCCGCCGAATTTGCTCACTTGCGAGAAGTTATCGATACTCCGATAGATGCCTTCGAGACTGTCAGGAACAGTATCTATGAAGCAACTCGACAGCTGATGAAAAGGTTTGCGGGCATTGGCCAGCGTGGGAGTAGCCATCGTTACCTCGAGTTTGCTCAGCATATCGTAGAACTTCTGTACCCATTTCATCCGGTTGTTCGACTCGTTCATTGCCAGGTGCAGGGCGATTCCGAGATACATTTCTTGTACGGTTTCGATGGGTTTGTGCGTATATGAGCGTATCAGATACCGTTTGACGAGCAGGTCTAAACCCGAATAGTTGAGCAAGTGATTGCGTTGGGGAACGAGAAATGCGGCTGCTTCGTCGATTTCTTCCTGCGAGTAAGCATCGAGAATGTAACTCCCGTAGAGCCGTTCGTTTGTCAGATAGCGCAGCTTCTCATATAAACCGTAAATCCCTTCGGCTTTTTCAAATGCGTGCACTTCCCTTTCGTGTCCAAACGAAAGCAATCGGGCGGCAATAAACTCCCAATGAGGCGCCTCTTGTGTCGTCATTTCCACGGCTGCTTTAATCAGTGCCGCGAGTTTGTCTCCGTGGCTCATCCCGGCTTTGTTGAAGCCGATAAACTTCTCGTGTAACGCTAAAATACTGTATTCGTTACCTTGAAAGTCGGTGGCAATAGCCTTCAATACGGGTACGATCTGCTCGTCTCCGATCTCGGCAGCAATGCCGTTGAGTGCCCGTCGCTGCTCCGTTCGGCGTGCGCGGAACAAGATGTAGCTTTTGGCTTCGTTATAAAAGCCGTTCTCCATCAGGCATTGTTCCACTTCGTCCTGAATGCTCTCTACATTCCGTTTATCCTGATCGGCATTGATGATAGCCTCGACTGTGGTCACCATTTCGTAGATTTTGGTGTCGTCGACGGCTTTACCCGTACCGGCAAAGCTCTTTCTGATGGCCACGGCAATTTTCTCTTTGTCGTACGATTCGACCGCGCCCGTCCGCTTGGTTATTTCCATTGAGATGTATATATATAATAATGTGTAATGTGTTTCCGTGCGAAGCTCACAACGAACTTCCGCAAATGAATTTCTCTGCAAAGGTAGTTATTTTAACGGGAAGGGCGTAATAATTTTGTAACTTTTACAAATTCGGCGGATAAAAAACATTCTGTCATTCGAGCGATTGCGGTGTAGCGATCTTTCAAACGGCACCATTGGTTCCAGAGAAATCATTCATCTGTTTTACGGATTTTTGCAGTTTGTCTCTATCTTTCTATCTTGTTGATATTCAATAAGATATAATTATCCCTACGATAAGTGGTTAAATGCCGTGCAACTAATGGTTAAACACACGCCGATTAACCGTTTATCAAACGCCGATTAACGGTAAATCGCGCGGCGCTTAACGGCTTTTCAGGAACAGGCTTATAAAAAGTTGTGAAACAAAGAGTTACGAAGTATCGTTAAAAACAATAGATTTTGGGATAATACTTTTGCCTTTTCATAGTTTTTTTATAAATTTGCAGTCGAATCAAAAATTACTGGAGAATAATGAAACTGTATAGGATAATCTCATTGACAGCCTTTTGCTGTCTGCTTACTTCCTGCTTTAAAGATGAGCCGTTGAATGCAGAGTGCGACATTGAAGAGGTTTCCGTCCACGCGGCTAAGCCGTCTGAGACATTCTTTTATTTGTCAGACACACTGCGATCGGTACTGTCTACCGAGAAGAATATCATCTTTAACGTGCGCCGAAAGGCTGAAATCGGTTCTTATGCATTGACTTTCAAACTTACACCGGGGGCTGTCATCACGCCCGCTAACGGTTCGGTGCAAGACTTCTCGCACGGAAATGTTACCTATACCGTGACTTCCGAAAACGGCGAATGGCATCGAACATATACCATTGGGTTCCGTCCCACGGTGCGAACGGTCAACGATACCGTTCAATATAACTTCGAGAACTATTATCTCCAGCCCAAATACAAGAAGTTTTATATGTGGCATAACGAGATAGCTCCCGGTTCTTGGGGCGATGACTGGGCAACGGGCAATCCGGGATTTATGCTGGCTGCTTATTCGGATCCGCCTGAAAACTATCCTACTGTGCCTGAAAAGAACGGCTATGATGGGGCTGCCGTGCGCCTGACCACACGCAGTACGGGTACATTAGGAGCTGCATTCGGAAAGCCAATTGCCGCTGGAAACTTTTATTTAGGCTATTTCAACGCTTCCGAATCGTTGACGGCTCCGTTGAAAACAACCCGCTTCGGTATTCCGTTTGACAAGCAACCGATGAAGATTACGGGCTATTACAAATACAAACCGGGTCAGAACTTTACCGGAAAAGATAATAAAACCATTGAGGGAAGGACCGATAAAGCTTCTATTTACGGCGTTTTCTATCGCAATCACAATGATAAAGGCGAAGTTATTTACCTCTATGGCAACGACGTTAAGACCCATTCTGCCATTATCGGATTGGCTGATCTGAAAGACATTAAGCCCGTAACGGAGTGGACTCCGTTTGAAATCGAGTTTAAATATACGTCCGAAGTGGACTATGATTTACTCAAAAATGCCGGCTATAACTTTACACTCGTCTTCTCGTCGAGTAAAGATGGAGATAAGTTCGAGGGTGCTGTGGGTAGCGAATTGATAATAGACAAAGTAAGAGTAATCTGTAAACAGGAGAACAAAAATGACCGTTAAGAAGATATTTGCAGCATTGCTGATCGGTGTATCGGCACTCACGACACAAGCTAACGGGCTTATTGATGATGCGGTATTCAACGTCCGATTGGGTTATTCGCTTGGAGGAATGGCTCCGGTGGGCCTTCCTAACACCATCCGAAGCCTCGACAGCTATCATTTGCGGCCCAATTTCGTGCTTGGATTAGATATGAACAATGCTATCGACAGTCATTGGGGATGGGCTACCGGTATACGAATCGAGCGCAAAGGAATGTATATCGATGCCACGGTTAAGAACTATCATATGGCTATCGAACGCGGAGGTCAGGCCTTGGAAGGTTATTATACGGGGCACGAAGTGACCGAAGCGAAGCAGATGTTGATTACAGTGCCCGTGCAGGCAACCTATAATCTCTGTCAGAATTTGAGCTTACGATTAGGGCCGTACATATCGTTCGTGATGTCGAAGCAGTTTGACGGTTATGTCTATGACGGTTATCTGCGGGTTAATGAACCTACGGGCGACAAAGTGGTAATGGGAAATACCATTGCCGATCGCGGCAGTTATGACTTCTCCGATCGTATGCGCAGTCTGCAATACGGCATTGATTTCGGCATAGATTGGTGCTTTTACCATCAGGTCGGAGCTTTTGCCGAACTCTCGTGGGGGCTTAACAGTATTCACCACAGCGACTTCAAGACCATCGAACAGAAGCTCTATCCCATCTACGGAACTATCGGTTTGACTTACAGAATCAAGTAATTGTCGGCCGACCTGCATCGAGCCATTATACGTAAAAGCATCTGATGGTTTCCCGATCAGATGCTTTTGCTTTTTCAATAACGGTCATTTATGGGTCTTCCGATGCCTTTTCGGCATACTTCAAGATGTCGTCGGGGTGGCAAAATTTATTCAACAAAGAGATATGGAGATAATAATCAAACACGACAAAGTTCTTAAACGGATGTCGGCAGATATTGAAGGGCATACCGCTTATGTAGAATATGACTTGCACGACGGGGTACTCGATATTCTGCATACATACGTTCCGAAACCTTTGGAAGGTCGAGGAATAGCCTCAAAGCTCGTTCGTGCAGCTTACGATTACGCCCGAAAGCAAGGTCTCGAACCTACGGGCACGTGCTCGTATGCTGTAGCTTGGTTAGAGAAACATCCTGAATACGGAGGGTAGTCGTATACAAATAAAGAGCAAGAAAGCTCCTTTATTTTTAGATATTGCATTCTATCGGAATCTCTTTATTATTTCTCTTCTTTCCGAAAAGCATCTGAGTGCTTTGCAACTAACCGTTAATCACCTTGCGATTAACGGTTAAACGGCGTGCGTTTAATAGTTAATTACAAGGCAATTAACTATTAAACGGAACTGTCTTTATATCTTGTTGATATACTGATAAATACCGAGTCCGAATTGGTCGGTTGCGACCTGTTATTTGGGTTATCATCGCGCGGTTTTCATCCGATGGTCTCTTTCATTTCAATCGTAGCATTACACCTTATTATATTATATGGAATCGGATAGCTATCGATAGCAAACGACAGAATAAACGTTAAAAAAGAAAGGAATAAGCAGTCATTTAATAAAATATTTTATATAAACACTTGGTTTATATCTAATTTTTATCTAATTTTGCATTCGATAGATTAAGATTACTATTTGGCCTATTACTTAACAGCTGATGACCTTCAAGGCCAATCTAAAAACTAAAAAACTTAGAAACTAAAAACTTAAAGATTAACTAAACTAAACATCAACTATATGAAAAGATTCTGTTTATTCTTTATCGGTTTGCTCGTAACGACCGCGTTGATGGCCCAAAATGGGGTGGTAAGCGGCGTTGTGTCGGATGCAGATTCGGGCGAACCCTTGGTAGGAGCCACCGTCATTGAGGTGGGAACCAATAATGGAACGGTTACCGATGTGGATGGGAAATATATCCTGAAGCTGACCAAACAGACCGCTCAGTTGCGTTTCTCATATCTCGGTTACGCTGATCTCACCGCGCACGCAAAGGTCGGTGCGACACTGAATTTAATCTTGAAGCCTCTGGCTCACGAGCTGAGCGAGACTGTGGTGATCGGTTATAGCGGAACGATTATCCGCTCGAAGCTCACCAACTCCATCTCCAAAGTGAAGAACGAAGCGCTTACCACGGGTATGTTTTCAAATCCCGCGCAGGCACTGAGTGGTACGGTTGCCGGCTTACGAGTGGTTCAAAACTCGGGCGATCCTAATGCTTCGCCCACCATTGTGCTGCGAGGTGGTACCGATTACAATGGTTCGGGCACGCCGTTGATTGTGGTCGACGGTATGATTCGCGGCAGTATGAACGACATCAATCCCAATGACATCGAGTCGATGGAAGTGATGAAAGATGCTGGAGCTACTGCTATCTATGGCTCGCGAGCCAATAATGGCGTGATACTCATCACGACCAAAAAAGGAAAGAACGGCGAAGGGAAGATCAATTTCAGCTCAAAGCTGTCGTGGAACTACTTTAACAATCCTTACAAATTCTGTGATGCGCGCGACTATCTCTATTATATGAGGCGCTCGATTCAATATGCTAATCAGCGGGGTACAACCACTTTGAAGAGTCTGAGCGGTAATTCTCCTTATGGAACAGGCAATGATTATAATGCTGACGGTAACAAGAGTTCGGCCGGATTGTGGGGAGTCTACCTCAAAGAAAACCTCAGTCAGGATCTTTATAACAAGCTCTTGAATGAGGGTTGGCAAACGATGACCGACCCGGTAACGGGTAAAGAACTCGTGTTTACCAACAATCGTATGGAGGATTTCAATATCAATACGCCGAGTTTTTCACAAGATTACAACCTGAGTTACAGCGGCGGAAACGACCGTGGACACTATTACGCAGGTTTGGGATACAATAACAGCGAGGGAAATGCTATCAACAACTATAACCGAAGACTATCGGCCATCCTCAATGTAGATTACAAAATCAAGCCGTGGATGACTTCGTTATCCAACTTCAACTTCTCAACGGCCAAGTATCGCGGTATCTCTCCCTTTACGGAAGTGGCCAACTACTTCTCTCGTAACTTCTCTTATCCACCCACATTCCGTGCTTATAATAATGCGGGTGAGCTGCTTTTGGGTAAGAACTCGAGCGATGGCAACCAGAAATTCTTGGCTAATGCGTGGGACAATGACTACAATCGGCAGAAGTTTACGTTCTCACAAGATTTCCGATTTACACTGATCAAGGATCTGACTGTTGATTTCAAGGGCGACTGGTTTTATGAGTACTCTACCAAAGAATCGTTCTTTCACACGTATCTTAAAGGTCCGGGACAATACAATACAGAGCATAAATCGTCGGCACAACACGGTAGACAGCTTACGCAAACATACAACATCCTGTTGAATTACAGTAAAACGCTGGGCAAACACAGTCTTTCGGCCTTAGCAGGATGGGAATATTTCCATCAGAAATATCTCTCAATGAGTGCCAGCGGATATAATCCGAACAACAATTACTTTAAAGATCTCCAATACACTATTACTGATGAAGGAGCCCGGAATATTGATTCGGAACACTTGAAGTTCATTACCGAGTCTTATTTCGCACGTTTCAACTATGACTATGAGGATAAATACCTGGCCAGTTTCACTATCCGTCGCGACGGTATCTCAAAGCTCAGCAAGGACAATCGATGGGGAACCTTCCCGGGATTGTCGCTCGGTTGGGTCTTCACGAAGGAAGACTTTATGAAGAATTTGCCGTGGCTGAGCTTCGGAAAAGTACGTGCTTCGTTCGGACGTAATGGTAATGTGAACAAGGATTGGGTAGGAAACTACACCATTCAAGGTTCTTACGGGCAGAGCATTTACAACGGAAAACAAGCATTTACGCTCAATTCGATTCCCAATTTCTATCTAACGTGGGAGACATCACGTACCTTTGAGCTTGGACTTGACTTCGGATTCCTCAAAAACAAGATACAGGCTAACTTCACTTGGTATGATCGTCGCACGTCGAATAAGTACGCCAACATCACTATCCCGGCGTCTTCGGGCTGGACAAGTTACACATCCAACAACGGAACTTTACAAAACCGAGGCGTCGAATTAGAGCTGAACTATCATGTGTTGAGTACCCCTGACTGGAAGGTTAACCTCGGTTTCAACATCGCCAGCAATGTAAACAAGATTTTGAAGTTGCCTGCCAATGGTCGTGAAAAGAATCGACAGGGCGGTTTCGAGGTATATACCGGCAACGGAAAAGAGAAGAAATGGGTCGGCGGTTTAGCCGAAGGAGAGCGTCCCGGAGACCTTTGGCTTTTCCAAGCAAAGGGTATTTACAGGTCGAAAGACGAGATTCCGGACAACTTAGTGGATAAAAGCTCTGCCAATAATTCCAGCTCTTACAAGACACTTTACGGTCCGAAAGCCTACGAAAGAGAAGGAAAAGCCAAGGGAGGATTGGCTATACAGCCCGGTGATGTTAAATGGAAAGACGTCAATGGAGACGGAGTCATCGACAATTACGACCTTGTGAAAGTGGGAAATACCACTCCCAAGTGGACGGGCGGCTTCAATCTATCGGCCTCTTGGAAAGGAATCACCCTCTCGGCACGCCTTGATTTCGCCCTCGATTTCAAGACTTACGACTACCGAACACCGTGGCTTATGGGCAATATGCAGGGTACTTACAACACGCTTACCAACGTAAAGGACACTTGGTCGCCTGAAAACCCCAATGCAAAGTATCCTACTTATATTTGGGCTGACCAAAACAATGCGCGCAATTACGACCGTTACAGCACGATGTTCTGCTACAATGGCGACTATCTTTCATTCAGAGAGATTACTCTTTCGTATGATTTGCCCAGATCATTGCTTGTTCCTTTGCATATCGAAGCTGTGCGTTTGTCCGTCACCGGACAGAATCTGGGCTATCTGTGCGAGGCTCCTTACGTCTACTCTCCAGAGGTTTCAAAGACCAACGGAGGCTATCCGCTGCCCCGAATGCTGG
This sequence comes from Hoylesella pleuritidis, assembly GCF_963541955.1. Taxonomy (NCBI): domain Bacteria; kingdom Pseudomonadati; phylum Bacteroidota; class Bacteroidia; order Bacteroidales; family Prevotellaceae; genus Hoylesella; species Hoylesella pleuritidis. The sequence continues at coordinate 36,348 of NZ_CAUTUT010000014.1, forward strand.
TTCTTGGTCTGAACGTTACATTCTGATCGCACCCGCAGAAATCATTCAATGAAATGAATCATCAATCAAATGAGATATACAATGAAACGAATTAACATATTCATCAGCCTTTTGGCACTGAGCTTTTCGGTCGTTTTCAACGGCTGTGAGTCGCTCGATCAATATCCCGAAGACTATTTCTCGGGGAACTCTTTTTGGAAAGATGCCACGCAAGTGGACGGTTATATGACCGGACTTCACACAATGTTGCGTGGCAGTTATCCGACACTCTTCTCAATGGGAGAGCTCCGCGGCGGGCTGCTTGGTGACGGAGACGACGGCAAAGAGTCGTCGGTTTTCGGCGAATCGTTGAGTTCTCAGACTATCATCAAGCAGGATTTGCGTGCTGACAATGCCTATTTTGGCCCGTGGAACGGACTTTATGCCAACATCGTCCGCGTCAATCTCGCCATCAACGAGATTCCTAATCTCTCCTTCCTGAGCGATGATTACAAGCAGTTATACTTAGGACAGGCTTACGGAATACGTGCTTTCTACTATTATCTGCTATACGCAACGTGGGGTGGAGTGCCTTTGGTAACCGACGTACAGATTCTGAAAGGGCGGATTTCTGCTGCCGTTCTTTCACGGCCTCGCGCCAAAGCGTCAGAGATTATGACGCTGATCAAGTCGGACATCGATGCTTCCGAGAAAGCATTTACGACTTATGGTAAAGAGACTTTCCGTGATCACTACAAGTGGAACAAGTATGCTACGCTGATGTTAAAGGCCAATGTCTATACGTTTGCAGCCAATGTAACCATTGGCGATCAGCAAGCCACAGGCTCGGCAGACCTTCAAACGGCTAAGACTGCACTGCAAGAGATCATCAATAGCAGCAAGTTCGAGCTCAATTCAGAGTTCCATCAGGCTTTCCGCAGCGATTACAAGCGTAATAATAAGGAGCTGATCTTCTCCGTTCCGTTCAACAAAACCGATAAAGTTTATATGCCGTTTATCAGTTCTTGTCTTGCGCAGAGCAACTTTTTTACGGCTGCTTATGGTCTCGATAATAAGAAACTGAAGCTCGACAATAGCGAAAAATACGGTACAAATACGCTCATCAACGGTATTGTTCGTTATCAATACAAGGAGACTTTCTGGCGTTCGTTCGATGAAAAGGATACTCGTCGCGACCAGACTTTCTTCCCGGTGAAGACTGATCCCAAGTCAGAGGCAACGGGAAGTAACTTCGGTGTGCTGTTGAAAAAGTTCGCCGGGACTTACTATACAGATGAAGGCGTACATCGTTTTGATGCCGATGGTCCTGTGTTCAGGTATGCAGAGGCTTTACTTTTGATGGCGGAAGTGGAGAATGATTTAGGCAATGACCCGTCGATTTACATCAACCAAATCCGCGAACGGGCATATGGAAAGGGCTATCCGGTATATGCCAACCGTTCGAAATATGAAAATACGCAGGCCATTTTGAGTGAGTTGGACAAGGAGTTTGTGTTCGAGGGCAAGCGATGGTTCGCCCTTCTGAGGATGAAGAGCGCCAATGGGAAGTCGCTTGTATTCGATGCAGCTGTAAATTATCCCTTTATTCGGGGTGTTGCTCGTACGCCGATACTGCCTGAAAGTGAAGCGTACAAGATGCAATGGCCTGTTTCCGTCGGTACGATGACCAATGATCCGGCAATCAAACAAACCCCTGGTTACGAATAACGGACAGCCAATAAAACGATAGTCAGATATCTGTGCGCCCGAACTTCTTCCTCATTGGCGGAACGTTCGGGCGCATTTCTTTTTCCGCTTTTCCCGATCTTGCAAAATGAGTGATGTTCAATCGCTTTACGAAAAGCCGTTAAACGCGGTGCAAACAACGGTCAATCACCGTGCGTTTAACAGTTAATCGCACGGTGATTAACCGTTAGTTAGAATGCAACTTGTATGTATCTGATTAACAGTCAGATGCAAGTTGTATGGCTACTCAATCTTAAGCTTATTTGGCCTTACTTCTACACTCTCTCCAAAAGGAGAGGGAAAGGGGACTCATTCGTTCTTGATTGAAATGAAAAAACACTGAGGTAGCGCATTGATACCCCACGAATCGGATGTCACGTACACCCTTCTGTTCAGCCCCTTGCAATGTCCTGATGGCTATTTGGTCGTTTCGTTTGAAGACAAACTCAATGTGTCGATGCTCCGTTAACACGCTGTCAGCAGCAAGAGAAGTAACAGATAAAGTAGATATTGCCGGTGGTTAGTCTGCACTCAGATTCTTTTTAGTCGTATATGCAATAGGTTTCGCCCAATGGATGGGTATTTCTCAGAATTGTCAAAAGATAAAACTACTCACCGAAAAGGTACAATAAAAGAAGCGGATTTTATCTTTTGAGAGCGGGAAAAAATGATTTCTCTCACCCCAAAAATATGGAGATGAGACGTGCTTCGTGTTTTCTGATTCAAGATAGAAGGGGAAAACGGAAATCGAGTTGTATGGTACAAGAATGGGATATAATAAAGAAAGTGCGCTATAACGCACTTTCTTATCACTATATTGTAATGTAATTAGCTCAGCAAATCTGACTACCGGGCTTTACTTCACGGTCTATTCGCGTTACGGAAAGGGTGCCGTCGAAGTCTTCGGCAGACAGAATCATTCCCTGACTCTCGATTCCCATCAACTTGCGTGGAGCCAGATTGGCAATGAAACAGACGTCTTTGCCGATGAGATTTGCGGGTTCGTAGTACTTAGCAATACCCGAAACGATAATTCGATCAGTGCCGCTGCCGTCGTCGATAGTGAACTTCAACAGTTTGTTAGCTTTCTTTACGCGCTCGCAATGCTTGATATGGCCCACGCGAATATCCAATTTCTCGAAGTCGGAGAAGTCTATTGTCTGTTTGATCGGCTTCGACTTGTAAGCTGTTTCAGCGTTAGCTCGTTTGGTGTCTTCCAACTTTTGCAGCTGTTTTTCAATCACTTCGTCTTCGATCTTTTCAAAAAGTAGCTCGGGGTCGGCCAACCGATGTCCGGCTTTCAGTATGTCAGTGGTTCCCAACTGATTCCAATCGAAGTGCTCGATGTTGAGCATTTGGCGTAGCTTCTCACTGCTGAATGGCAGGAACGGTTCAAAAGCGATGGCCAGATTGGCTGTGAGTTGCAGGCTGATATAGAGTATTGTCTTCACCCGTTCGGGGTCGGTCTTCCACACTTTCCACGGTTCGCACTCGGTGATATAGCGGTTGCCGATGCGTGCGAGATTCATAGCCTCTTTCTGAGCATCGCGGAATTTAAATGCATCGAGCAGTGATTCCACGTCTTGTTTCACGTTTTTGAATTCCTCGATAGTCTGCCGATCGATGTCCGTTAGCAGTCCGCAGGCTGGCACAATACCGTCAAAATATTTCTTGGTAAGCTGTAATGCGCGGTTGACGAAGTTTCCGTAGACCGCCACTAACTCGTTGTTGTTGCGCTCTTGAAAGTCTTTCCACGTGAAGTTGTTGTCTTTTGTTTCGGGGGCGTTAGCTGTCAGGACATAGCGTAACACGTCTTGCTTGCCCGGAAGATCAATAAGATACTCGTGAAGCCATACTGCCCAGTTGCGTGATGTGCTGATTTTGTCGTTCTCCAAATTAAGAAACTCGTTGGCAGGAACATTGTCCGGCAGGATGTAATCGCCGTGAGCTTTGAGCATTACGGGAAAAACGATGCAGTGAAACACGATGTTATCCTTGCCGATAAAGTGTACAAGGCGTGTCTCGGGGTCCTTCCACCACTTCTCCCAAGTGTCGGGAAGCAACTCTTTTGTATTCGAGATGTAACCGATCGGGGCATCGAACCATACGTAAAGCACTTTTCCTTCGGCTCCTGCAACGGGTACAGGAATACCCCAATTGAGGTCGCGCGTCATTGCACGAGGCTGTAAATCCATATCAAGCCAGCTCTTGCACTGTCCGTATACATTGGAACGCCACTCTTTGTGGCCGTCGAGAATCCATCGTTTCAGCCATTCCTGATATTCGTTCAGTGGCAGATACCAGTTGCGAGTTTCTTTCATCACAGGCTCCGAACCGCTGATTGTCGATTTGGGATTGATGAGTTCGGTTGGGTCCAGCTCGCTTCCGCAGTGCTCGCATTGGTCTCCGTAAGCCCCTTCGTGGTGACAACGCGGGCATTCTCCGATGATATAGCGGTCGGCTAAGAATGTTTTCGCCTCTTCGTCGTAATACTGCATCGAACTCTTTTCAATGAGTTTACCGTCGGTATAGAGCTTGCGAAAGAAGTCGGAAGCCAGTTGCTGATGTGTTTCTGATGTGGTTCGGCTATATATGTCGAATGAAATACCGAAGTCTTCAAAGCTTTTTTTGATCATCGTATGGTATCGGTCGACGATGTCTTGTGGCGTAACACCTTCCTTCCGAGCCCGAATGGTGATGGGAACACCGTGTTCGTCGCTTCCGCCGATGAAGATCACGTCTCGCTTTTTCAGCCTTAAATAACGCACGTAGATGTCTGCCGGCACGTAAACGCCCGCCAGATGTCCGATGTGGACGCCTCCGTTGGCATACGGCAGAGCTGCCGTCACGGTAGTACGCTTATAATTCTTCTGTTCCATCTTTGCTTAGATATTTATAAATGCTGTGCAAAGTTAATCATTTTTTCGCGTTTGTTGCGAGCTGCCGATGGATTTCTTCTTGTCGATGAATGAAGAAAACAGCATAGGAAAAAGCAGAACTCAAAAGACTGATAACTGCAATCGAGTATGTTGTATGATGCGGAATAATATGAAAAACGTTGACAAAAGACCATCGGATAAATGTTCTGTTCCGGCGCGTGAAAATGCTTTCGTAAGCGTCTGAATCACCTCTTGTTATCTGATTTATTTCATAAGAGAGGGTGACTAATGCTTTCTTGGATACTCAAAAGCGGTTGATTGCGTCGTCGGAAACAGCTTTTCTATTGCCGATTAACGTCTTTTCGTACCCTATTTCAATACTATATAAATCGTCAATAAGTATAAACCTATTGATAATCAGCCAATTATCAAATCGCTGAAAATCGTGTATTTGCGAACGGATAATGGGTAGCAGGAAAATATCGAAGTATTAATGATGTTATAAGGTAAATTATTTTGACACATAAAGATAGGCGGAGGGGGCGACAAACGTCGTTCCGGAGCCCATCAAACAATGGCACGACAAGTTGTGATTCTGTTGAAAAAAAGGGATGTTTACTTTGTTTTCTCTCCGAATTGCGCTACCTTTGCAGCAATCAATCAACAAAAGACGGCAGACAAATGGACTGGCTGGGCAGCTTATTTACCGTGCATTCATCGATACAAACCGTTGTGGTGATTTCGCTGATCTGCGCACTCGGACTCGCTTTGGGCAAGTTGCGCTTCTTTGGAATATCGCTGGGCAGCGCCTTTGTGTTCTTTATTGGCATCATCGCCGGCCATTTCGGACTGCGTGTCGATGCACAAACGCTCGATTATATAGAGACGTTCGGCCTCTCGCTTTTCGTTTATATGCTGGGCCTTTCAGTAGGTCCCAACTTCTTCGGTTCGCTTCGTCACGAGGGAATCAGGCTTAATCTCTGGAGCTTAGCAGTCATCTTGTCGGGCACTTTGATGGCCGGAGCGCTCTGTGAGATTATGAAAATTCCGATGACTGATATGATCGGACTGCTCTGCGGAGCCACAACCAATACGCCGGCATTAGGTGCTGCTCAGCAGGCTTTGCTGCAAATGAGTCTCCCCACGGGTGGTGCTGCATTGGGATGTGCTGTTACTTATCCACTCGGTGTGGTCGGCGTGATTCTTGCAATGGTGCTTCTGCGTAAGCTTTTTGTGCGTCCTGACGACCTGAAAGCGCGTTCCGACGCCGAGGAAGACCATACTTATGTGGGGCAGTTTGTGGTGATCAATCCGGCACTTGATGGTAAAACGCTGGCGCAAGTGTCGGCTATGACCCACTTCAAGTTCATTATTTCGCGCATTTGGCGCGGTAAACAGGTCATCGTTCCGCTGTCGACTACCCAGCTTCATACGGGCGATAACGTGATGATGGTTATCACAGACGATGAAGTTGAGGCAATAACGCTGCTCTTCGGAAAGCAAGTTGAGACGGATTGGAATGCTGAAAAGGTAGATTGGAACAGGATAGACAAGGTCGTAGAATCGAAAGTTATCGTTGTTTCTCGTACTGAATTGAACGGTAAACAACTTGGAAGGCTGCAGCTGCGCAGTACCTACGGCGTGAATGTAAGCCGTGTGATGCGAGGCGATATTACGCTGTTGGCCACCAATGACTTGCGTTTACAGTATGGCGATCGCGTCACTGTGGTGGGCGAACACGATGATGTGGAGCACGTAGAGAGATTTTTCGGCAATGCCGTTCAGTTGCTCAACGAACCTAATTTGGGTTCGATCTTTTTCGGAGTATTGATTGGTCTCATCGTGGGAGCTATCCCGTTGAATATCCCCGGGATGTCGGTTCCTGTGCGATTGGGCATTGCCGGCGGCCCGATCGTGGTCGGAATCTTGGTCGGATCGCTTGGACCGCGTACGCATTTTATTTCTTATACTACGCGTTCTGCATCGTTGATGCTGCGCAAGTTGGGGCTTTCGGTCTATTTGGCATGCCTTGGTTTGGATGCCGGCAGCCAGTTTTTCGAGACCATTGTGCGGCCCGAAGGACTGTTATGGGTAGGTGTCGGATTCCTGATTACGCTCATTCCGGTATTGCTTGTAGGGTTAGTTGCCTTGCGAATGGGTCGACTCGATTTCGGATCTATCTGTGGAATCCTGTGTGGTTCGATGGCTAACCCGATGGCACTGACTTATGCCAACGATACGATTAAGGGTGAAATGCCTGCTGTGAGTTATGCGTCGGTCTATCCGTTGGGGATGTTCGTCCGCGTGATTATCGCCCAAATGCTGATTATGTTTTTTACTTAGAGGCTGCTATGAAATATGTAAACGATACCGTTCGGCGGCGAGACCGACTGATGGATGAGGTTCGTGCCCGCGAGCTTTTGCGTGACTCGGAATACGGCGTGCTGTCGATGATCGACGAAAACGGTATCCCTTACGGTATTCCCGTCAATCACGTGTGGAATGGCGAAGATTCTATCTACATTCATTGTGCCCCCGAAGGCTTTAAACTTCGCGCCATTGCAAAGCACGCAGAGGTGTCGTTCGTCATCGTGGGGCGTGTTCATCTGCTGCCCAATAAGTTCACGACAGAATATGAGAGTGTGTTGTTCAGAGGTCGGGCATATGTCGGTCTGAGCGATGAAGAGAAGATGAGGGCCCTCCATTTGCTGATAGATAAGTTGTCGCCTGATGACAAAGAGCTTGGTGATAAGTATGCGCACAAATCCTTTCATCGTGTGGAGATCATCCGAGTAGACTTTACTGAATTTTCGGGTAAGCGTAAATGTGTGCCTATGGCAGACTGAATCAGCTTCCCTTCTATAAAGAAAGTGTCTTCCCTTTAATGGTTATTACGAGCCTGCAATCAATTGTTTGAATGGGAAGTGAGTGTTTTCAGAAATCCGGTTCACGTGTAAATGTCAGTTGTTTGTCCGTGATGGGGTGGGTGAACGTGAGTTCTGCGGCGTGCAGAAAGAGCCGATCGGCCTGCGAGCCGTATAAAACGTCGCCCACAATCGGCACATTCAGTCCGTCGATATGGGCACAATGCACGCGTAACTGATGTGTGCGGCCCGTATGGGGATATAGCGTTATGCGGGTGAAAGGGCCCGAAGTATCTTCGATTCGATAGTCGGTAATGGCGGTTTTGCCGTGCTCCTTGTCTACGATTTGGCGTGGCCGATCAAGCGGGTCGGGGCATAATGGAAGCGTAATCGTACCCTGCGAACTTACTTTCGGCCTTGAAACCAGGAGCGCCACATAGCGTTTGACGATTTCGCGACGCGCAAACTGCATCTGCAACAGACGATAAACGGCCTGTGTCTTGGCCACAACGAGTAGCCCGCTGGTTGCCATATCGAGCCGATGAACCATCAACGGACCGTCGGCGTCAGGCCAATGAGCACGCATCAAACTGTAAACCGACTCGCGACAACTTTTTCCCGGCACGCTCAACATCCCCTCGGGCTTGTTCACGACGGCCAAAAACGCGTCTTCATAAACAATCTCCAATGTCTTTTTTTCAAGTGAATCCAATGGATTCTTGGCTACATCCATTCCTCGAAGCATAAACTCTAAGATGGGTTTACATTTGCCCCGACACGCCGAGTAATAGTGAAGATGCCGGCGAAGCTCTGTTTTCGGCGATGCCCCCCACCAAAATTCGGCCATTGCCAACGGGCGAAGTTTGTTCAGAAAGGCATACTGCAAGAGCTTCGGTGCACAACATTCGCCGGCTCCTGAGGGCGGAATGCGTTGCACGGCAGCGGCAAAGATGCTTATCAAATCGCGTTCTTCGCCTTGCGCGTTGCGCATTCGGAAATGCTGAAAAAGCCAATTCTGTAAGTCGTCCGATCGCTGTTTACGCTCTGTTTTCAGTTTTTCTATCTCGGTATCAAAGGTCTGTACTGCTGCTGCCATTGCTGAAATGCGTGCTGCTGAACGCTTTTTCAACCGTCGCAGTTCGGCTTTCATAAACTGACTTTCACGTATCCGGGCTTCCTCTCCGCCGTTTCCCGTGCCCTGTTCTCTACTTAAATCACGCTTGCGTTTAGCCTCTGCCATCTGCTGCCGATATTGTTCGATGGTCTGTTTGGCTTCTTCGCGTATCGTCGCTAACTGTTCGATTGCTTTTTGTCGTTGCGGAGACGCTGCCAGACAAGTAATCTCCTGATTGATACGCGAGATGTTTTCTTCTTCCGTTTTGAAATAACCTGTCGGCTGTAAGTAATCGAATACAGCCGGAACGAAGCCTTCCCAGTCGGCTCGTTCGCCGATTTGTCCTGAATAGGCAGCAAGATATCCTATTTCGCCTGATGGTTTTTCCACCACCAACACACCGAACATCTTACCTCGTGCAATTTCTTCTTGCCACGCCGTTTGGGTTTCAATACACTGCCGAAGATGATCGACGGCAAGACGACAAAGCGGGTGCGGTTCGTAGTAAAACGGATTATTGAACAGCCGCGGGCGATGAATCTCTGAATGTAAAGGATGAAATATCATAATAGGCTGCTGATCATAACGATGCACTTCACGGCTTTTCGCGTTATAATTAGTTGTTAATCGTTGTACTATTAACGGTTAATCATTTAGTCATTTAGTGGCTTTTGTATTCAGAATCTGCCGGATTTGTGTCATCTTCTGTTGTCGGCCGAGGTTGAAAGTTTTATCGTGTGTACTGAGATAGTCGAACAACTGGAAAGCCTTTTCGAGCAGAATGTTGCGCAGTGGAGCCTGTTTGCCACAACCTTCGGCATAATAAAGTTCGGCCAACATCTCCAAACGCTCCTGCTGTTGATCGTCTTCCCATTGCTCGCGGGCATAAAGCAGAGCTTCATCTATGGAGAGATTACGTATGGTTTCGTAATCGCCCACATACTGTTTATATAAGTCTCGCAGAGCCAAGTCTTTGTCTTCGCCCTCTTCTTTTTCTAAGAATTTCTGAACAGCAGCCATAAATTCCTGAATCAGTCGCATAATGTAATCGCGTTGCAGCATATTTTCGAGAATTAGATCTTTTCTTTCTTTATTATAGAGTGGATACAAAGTTACAAAATAAAACGGAGAGATGCTGTCGTCAGTAACATCTTTTCGCTATCTTTGCCGTATGGAAACGATTAGATTGAAAGGTGTAACGGTGGGGTATTCGGTACGAGGCGGTGAGACGAAAGCTGTGGCGACGGGGCTCGACGGGGCGATTATGAGCGGCCGACTCACGGGTTTGCTCGGTGCGAATGGTGTGGGGAAGTCTACATTGCTGCGCACGTTGTCCGGGTTTCAAACCACTTTATCGGGCGAAATCCGGATAGCCCGACAGGGGAAGGAAGCTGATGGAACCGTCCAATTCGATGAGATTCGGCGGCTGACGAAAAAGGAGTTGGCTCGCCGAATCAGTGTCGTGCTGACGGGAAAGCCCGATGTGCAGAACATCACTGCGGCCGAGTTGGTGGGTTTAGGGCGGTCGCCTTATACGGGATTCTGGGGTAATCTTACTGCGGAAGACCGTCGGATTGTCAACGAGGCAATGCAACTCGTAGGAATCTCGATGCTCGCCGACAGGATGATTCAGACGCTCAGCGACGGCGAACGGCAGAAAGTAATGATTGCAAAGGCACTGGCTCAGCAGACACCTATAATCTTGCTTGATGAGCCGACGGCCTTTCTCGACTTCCCGAGTAAGGTAGATGTGATGCAGTTGCTACGTAAATTAGCTCGTGAAAGAGACAAGACTATTCTGCTTTCGACACACGATTTAGAGTTGGCCTTACAGACTGCCGATACGCTTTGGGTGCTCGACCGCGAACGAGGGCTGGCCGTCGGTACACCTGCCGAATTGGTCTCGCAGGGCGTTATCAGCCGTTACATTGCCCGAACAGACATCGTGCTTGATACCAACGATCTATCGCTGCATATCATATAATCGTTCTCCGAATCTCCTCTATCGTTCGATCGAATGGCCCGTTGTGTTCGAGTTTGAGCGTGCACATTGCAGCGGCGAACTTACCCGATACTTCGTACCCAATGCCTTGCGACCGACAGTAAAGATATCCTGCGCTGTACGTATCACCGCAGCCTGTCGTGTCGATAATCGCCGTGGGCTTATAAGCAGGTATCTCATAAAACCGCCCCTCGGCATAGATCAGCGAACCGTAACTGCCCAGTGTGATAACGACCTCGCGTACATCGTATTCGGCCAATTGACGAGCCACCGTGCGTGGGTCGTGCAAGCCCGAAATATCGGTCATTTCGTGCTCATTGAGCTTGAGAATATCGGTCAGCCCGAGCACTTCTTCTTTATTTCTCCAATCTGTGGGATATACTTCCATTCGGCGAACTTCGCGTAGAAAGCCCTGGACATCTATCGAGATACGTCCGCGTGAAGCCAAATGGCGCACCGTTTCGGGTGAAAAATCGTCGTTGAGAAGCGATCCTAAATGAAAGATCCGAGCCTCTGCGTCTTGCAGTTCTTCGATGGTGAACGGGTCAGCCTTGGCCAACACGCGCTGGGTGCGACGGTTAGCATCGGTGCCGTATTTGTTTTCAAAATAGACGGTGTGCTCACTGGGATAACACGTGACGTCGACGCCCGCCGTGCGTAGTCTTTCCACCTCGGGCAAGGCATCGCTGCCCACCTTCGTGATCAAGCGGAACGAGACAGCAGGCGGCAGCTGGCGAATGGCGTGAGCAAAATAGAACGACGTACCTCCTGCCATCTCCACCTTCGTCTTGGGTGTGATGATCGTGTCGTGAGTGATGTGTCCGATGCAGCAAATGTCTGTCATTTCAGTTATGTTATTATTCAAAGAACAATACGGTGGCTCCTTTATCCTTTTATTCTTGTGTCTAAATTTCACAGGTGTACACCCGCGCCGAGCATCAGGTGATTAGGGTATTTAAAGTCGTGCAGACTGTAGCCGATGTTTGCAAAGATACGCCTTGATAAGCCTACTTTTAAGGCCAGCATCTGATACCATCCTTTCAGACCGCCACGTGCATTGACAATATTGTGTCCATAGCCGAGATTGATTGTAAAATAAGGCATCACGAACTCTGCGCGGGCCGACAGTCCCAAGGCCATCTGCTTGATAGCCGCCGGCCGCCGCACGTGTTCCCACTTGGCGTCTTGTTCCCCCTCGCCTACGATATAATCGCCGTCGAAATAGAGATTCGCGCTTCGGTCGTATACGCCGTCGACCGAAACGCCTGCATTGAACCAATGGTTGAGATGATAAAGCGGATTGAGCGTAAAGCCGAACACGCCGTAGCTGCCCGGCAGCGCCACCGGCCCTTGATCGAAATAAAACCCTTGTTTGCGCCACGCGCCGTAAAGCACGAGGTCGCAGTCTACGTGCCTGCGCAGCGGCGAAACGACTTGCGTATGTAGCTGCCGATTCAGACGCCGATTGACATAGTACGCCACGCTCACTCGCCCGCCCAAAACGTTGAGTCCTGCATTGGGAATCGTCGTGTTGCCATTCGAGAAATGAGTGATCGACCCGCCTAAGTTCACATCTAAGCAGTCGGCCAGCTGCCAGCGCAGATACAGGTCAACGTCGATATAAGCCGTCACCTTCGAGCCGATTACCTTGTTCTCCGGGTTATCCTGCGGGTCGAAAGGATGCCAGCCGAACGTCAGACCCAAATTCCATTCATAATTCAACGACAGCCGCGGTGCGATGCTTTTGATCTGTGCCCCTTGAAAGATAAAAGCCGAGAGGGGATTCCCCAACTGCGGATTGAAGTCGTGATAAGCCACGCCCACTCCCTGGTATACCCCCTTGTAAACGGCTGTCCGCTCGTTATCTTGCGGCCGTTGGAATGCGTATTTCAGTCGGGCCGTAAACGCGTGGTTCATCGTCCGCCCCTCAGGATTATTGCCGCGCAGATACTGGTTAGTATGCAGAATGATCGAGGGCAGCACATCTGCCTCGACCCGATGAATCATCGGCCCTCCCACTTGCAGCGAGTCGGCTTCCTGTGCAGCAGTATCAACCGCTACCGACACCAGCAGTGCCATCATCAAAATATGTTTGTTCATCCTTAGGTTTCTTTCGTCATGCAAAGATAACGAAATCTCTCCGAGCGTGCAAATGAGGGCGAACAAATCACCTCGCCGGTTTAAGCAGAAGCCGTACGGGCGAATCTGCCGGCGATAGACCGGAACCGGCGATGGCGGAGTGCAATGCGATCAGGATGCACTGGCAAGCCAGGAGTAGATAACCCCCTTCCAAGGCATAAATATTTTGCGATTATGCGTTTTTCTTGATCGTTATCTTTGCTTATTCCGTAGATAGTATTATCTTTGTACCGAATCGATATCAGTTTCATCGTGATGGTACGAAATTTTCATCACGATGAGACGTTCGTACCATCACGATGAAAATTATTTCTCATCACGATGAAACATTTATCAATTAAGGGGAATGACAAAAGGAGTTCCTTAATATCGTTCATAAACGATACCTAATAGGGGAAGAGAACGATATGTTGTTGAAAGAGAAAACAGTGCGCTGTTGAAATAAAAAACGATGTGTTATTGATAAGGAAAACGGTGCGCTGTTGACAGGGAAAAGGATACCTCGTTGAGACAAAAAACGGTATCTGCCGGAACAAGAAAACTGTGTTTAACCAAAAGAAAAGAGAACTATGGCTGTACGTTACAAATTGTTGAAGACGACGGGAGGACTCCCGAAAAATGCCGACTTTAAGGTGGTTCCGATGGAATATGGAACTGTGGGACTGAAACAGATGCAGGGGCACATCGAACGGGCTACGTCGCTGACACTGGCCGATTTGGTCGGGGTGCTCGAGGCTTTGAAAACGGAGATGCTCGACCAGCTGGCGCTGGGCAACCGCGTTTATCTGGACGGTATCGGGTATTTCTCGCTGTCTGTCGGAGGTGAGGTGTATGAAGACCCGCGGTCGCATCGCTTCCGGCTGCGCAATCCTGCGGTGCGCACCGTGAACTTCCGTCCGGAAAAGTCGTTTCTGAAAGCGATGTCGGGGGCCGACTTCGAGAATGCTACCTATCAGTCTGCACTGCACTCGGTTCCCACGCCGGAAGAGGTGGAGGCGGCGCTTGCAACGCTTTTTGCCGAGCAGTCGTTCATTACGACGGGCGACTTGCGGGGGCAGCTGCATCTTTCGCGCTCGGGGACTTACCGCCTTGTCGCAGAGCTGGAGCGGTCGGGCAAGTTGCAAAACGTGGGCACGACTTACCGCAAGATTTATGTCAGAGGCGAGGGGTGAGTGTGCTGCAAAGAGCTTATGTAAAATCACGAAAAATGTTATATTTTGATAGGGGATGAGGCGGTAAGTGGATTTTTTTCCGTAAGTTTGCATTCACTAAAAAACATTGATTTATGAAAAGAAATATCATCGTTTTAGCATCATTGCTTTTTACGCTCTGCGTTTGTGCACAGCAGGCACGTAAGGATTTCGAGAAAGACAAGAATCTGTCGGCGGGTAACTATGTGGCTTATCCTGGTCCGCAAAAGGTGCTCACGCCGGCGCCCAAAGGGTATCGGCCGTTTTATATCAGCCACTACGGGCGGCACGGGTCGCGCTATCTGATCGGTACGCGGGCTTATGACTGGCCTTATTCGGTGTTGATGCGTGCCGACAGTCTGGGTAAGCTGACGTCTGCGGGTAAGGATGTGTTGCGCAAGGTGGGGCTGATTCGCGCTGAGGCTTATCGTCGCGACGGCGAGCTGACACAGCGGGGTGCCGAGCAACATAAGGCGATTGCGAAGCGGATGTATGAACGATTCCCCGAAGTTTTTGCAGGAAAAACGAATGTAGATGCCAAGAGCACGATAGTTATTCGTTGTATTCTGTCGATGGAAAATGCGTTGCAGCAGTTGCTCGTTGCTAATCCGCAGTTGCAGATTACACACGATGCGAGTCACCACGATATGTATTATATGAATCTGAACGATACGGCTCTGAGAGCCAAACGCTCTGCTCCGGCGGTTAACGAGGCGTTGGAGGCGTTCTCGAAGAAGCACGACAATTATGAGCGGGTGATGCAGACGATTTTCAATGACGAAGCCTACTGGCATGACAGCATCGATGCCTCGCAGTTGAATCGTATGCTTTATAAGTTGGCAAGCAATGTTCAGAGTACCGAGCTGCGGCATAAGCTGTCGCTCTACGACCTCTTTACGCAGGGCGAGCTTTATGACAATTGGCTCAAAGACAACGCTTATTGGTATGTTGCTTACGGTCCGTCACCGCTCAGCGGTAATGTTCAGCCTTTCTCCCAGCGTAATTTGTTGCGTAAAATCATCGTCGAGGCCGACAGTTGTATTGCTCTTCCACATCCCGGTGCTACGCTCCGCTATGGACACGACACGATGGTGCTGCCGCTTACCTGCCTGTTGGATCTCAATGGCTGCGGTCGGCAGATCAGCGATTTGGAGCAATTGGACGATGCGAACTGGTGTGATTACAAAATCATTCCGATGGCTTCTAATCTGCAATTCGTGTTTTATCGCCAGTCGCCGGCCGATAAAGACGTCATCTTCAAGGTGCTGCTCTGTGAAGACGAGGCAACGCTCCCCATCAAAACCGATATCGCCCCGTATTATCATTGGCGCGATTTCAAGGACTATTATTTAAAGAAACTCGACGCTTATTCGGGTAAATAATAATGGCAAATAGAGACGTGGGGCAAACCCCGATGATGAAGCAGTTCTTTTCGTTTAAGAACCAATATCCTGACGCAGTGTTGTTGTTTCGCTGTGGCGACTTCTATGAAACGTATTGCGAAGACGCCGTAGTGGCAGCCAAGATTCTCGGAATCACGCTTACGAAACGCAGTAAAGAGGGAATCGAAATGGCCGGATTCCCTCATCATGCACTTGATACTTACCTCCCGAAGTTAGTTCGTGCGGGCCGACGAGTGGCAATCTGCGACCAGCTTGAAGATCCGAAACTCACCAAGAAGTTGGTCAAGCGCGGTATTACGGAGTTGGTTACGCCCGGAATAGCGATGAACGACACTGTGCTGAACTATAAAGAAAACAACTTCTTGGCTGCCGTACACTTCGGGAAGGCGGCTTGCGGTGTGGCATTTCTGGATATTTCTACGGGCGAGTTTCTGACCGATGAGGGGTCGTTTGATTACATTGAGAAGCTCTTAGGCAATTTCTCGCCCAAGGAAGTGCTGTATGACAGGGCGTATAAAGCCGAGTTTGAACGGCAATTCGGTACTAAATTCTGTGTGTTTGAGCTTGACGATTGGGTTTTTACGGAACAGTCGGCACGGCAGAAACTATTAAAACATTTCGGCACAAAGACTTTAAAGGGCTTCGGTGTGGAGCATTTAAAAAGCGGAGTCATTGCTTCGGGTGCTATTCTTCAATACCTCGAACTGACCCAACATACGCACATCGCACACATCACGTCGCTCAGTCGTATTGAGGAAGAACGCTATGTACGCCTTGATAAATTCACAATCCGCTCGCTGGAATTGCTCCAACCGATGCAGGAAGACGGTGCATCGTTGCTCGATGTCATTGATCAGACGGTGACACCGATGGGCGGTCGGATGCTGAAACGATGGGTGGTGTTTCCTTTAAAAGATGAGAAGCGCATCGAACAAAGACTTGACGGTGTGGAATATTTCTTCCGCGAGCCCGACTTCCGACAGTGTATCGATGAACAACTCCACCGCATTGGCGATTTGGAACGCATCATTTCAAAAGTCGCCGTGGGCCGAGTCTCACCGCGAGAAGTTGTTCAGTTAAAGTACGCTTTGCAGGCTATCGCCCCTATCAAAACAGCTTGCACTCACGCAAAGAATGAAAGCTTGACGCAGATCGGTGAACAATTGAATCTGTGTGAGAGCATTCGAGATCGCATCGAGCGTGAAATCCAACCCGATCCGCCGCAATTACTCGTTAAAGGTAATGTCATTGCAGATGGATTCAACGCCGAACTCGATGAGCTTCGACGCATCTCTAATAACAGTCGCGAATACCTTTTGCAGATTCAACAGTGTGAAATCGAGCAGACGGGTATTGCAAGTCTCAAAGTGGGTTATAATAACGTGTTCGGCTATTACCTTGAAGTGCGCAACACTTACAAAGATAAGGTTCCGCAAGAGTGGGTTCGTAAGCAGACGTTAGCACAAGCCGAGCGTTATATAACACAAGAGTTGAAAGAGTATGAAGAGAAGATTCTCGGAGCTGATGAGAAAATTCGGTCGCTTGAAGAACGACTCTTCACCGAACTGGTAACGGCTATGCAGGAGTTTATCCCGCAGATTCAGATCGATGCTAATGTCATTGCACAACTCGATTGCTTGCTTTCGTTTGCCAAAGCGGCCGAAGATCATCACTACATCCGGCCTCAAATTTGTACCGAAGATACGCTCGATATCAAACAGGGAAGACATCCTGTGATCGAGACTCAACTGCCGGCGGGCGAGCAATATGTGCCGAACGACATCCTGCTCGATAACGACAAGCAGCAAATCATTATCATTACGGGTCCGAATATGGCCGGAAAGTCGGCTCTCTTGCGGCAAACGGCATTGATTGTATTGCTTGCTCAGATGGGTAGTTTTGTCCCGGCCGAGAGTGCCAAGGTGGGTTTGGTAGACAAAGTCTTTACTCGTGTGGGGGCCAGCGATAATATATCGTTAGGCGAATCTACGTTTATGGTTGAGATGACCGAGGCTGCCAACATTCTCAACAACGTGTCGCCGCACTCGCTTGTGCTGTTTGACGAGTTGGGACGAGGCACAAGTACATATGACGGAATCAGCATTGCGTGGGCCATTGTGGAGTATTTGCACGAGCATTCAAAGGCCCGTTCGCGTACGCTTTTTGCCACTCACTATCACGAACTCAATGAGATGGAGAAAAATTTTGCGCGTATTCGTAACTATAACGTCAGTGTTAAGGAGGTGAATAATAAGGTAATCTTTCTCCGAAGACTCGAACGCGGAGGCTCGGAACATTCTTTTGGTATCCACGTAGCTGAAATTGCGGGTATGCCTAAGAGCATCGTGAAACGTGCCAATGTCATTCTGAAACAATTGGAAGCCGACAACAGTAATGTGGGAACGGCCGGAAAGGCAGGCGTAAAGCATCTCGACGAGAGTCGGGAAGGCTTGCAACTCAGTTTTTTCCAGCTTGACGATCCTGTGCTTTGCCAAATCCGAGACGAGATTCTGGGACTCGACGTCAATCATCTTACGCCTGTCGAGGCGCTCAATAAGCTTAACGATATCAAGAAGATTGTAGGAGGGAAATCGTGATCAGATGTTTGTTAATGGCGGCTTTGTGTTGTTTTTCATCCGGTAAAGCTGCTGCCGAAGAACGTATTGACCCCATTCTATACGGCAATATGGACCATTGGGTGGTGCGAAATATCAAAGAGTCGTCCATCATTGGCGGTAATTCGAAGACGCTTTATGAGATAGGCCCCGACCGAACGATTGACGGAAACATCCCGTATAAGAATCTCGGGCATTCTCCTTGGGCTACTTCTAACGTGTTGGCCAAAGTGATGGGCATTGTCAAAACCAATCAGTCGGTTTATCGCGAACCGCGAGGTACAGGCTATTGTGCCAAGTTAAGCACCCACATCGAGCACGTCAAAGTACTCGGTTTGGTCGACATCAGTGTCTTGGCAGCAGGTTCTGTCTTCCTCGGAGATATGCACGAGCCTATCACGGGCACAAAAGACGGCGAGAAAAGTCTTAATTGGGGCATCCCGTATAACAAGCGGCCAGCGGCTCTCCGATACGATTATCGGGTGGTATTGGCTGCAAGTCCCAATCGCATTAAGCAGACCGGATTCAGCAAAGTATCCGCAGTGCCGGGCAAAGACTGTGCTATCACCGTACTGCTTTTGCAGAAACGGAGCGAAGACGCCAAAGGAAACATCACAGCAAAACGCGTCGGAACGATGGTTGTTGAGTACAATCGCAATACCAACGGATGGGTTAACAATTCCACATATCGTATTCTTTACGGCGACATCCGCAGTCAATTGGGTTATAATGAGCGCCTGATGGGCTTGCGATCTACCGACTATGCCCGTAACAGTAAGGGTAAAAGTGTGCCCATTAAGGAAATAGGGTGGGCTGGGAAAGATGAAATGCCGACACATCTTGTGCTTCAATTCTCGTCGAGTAACGGCGGAGCTTTCATCGGTTCACCTGGAAACACATTCTGGATAGATAATGTCAAGCTGGTTCAATGAGGCTTTTTAAACATATCGTCAACCGTTACTCCGCTCCGCAGGTCATCTTCTTTCAGGCACTCTTTGTACTGAGTCTGCCCAACATCTGCCTGTCTTTTACAGAGCCTTTGCCGCTTGTGGGCCGCCTGATCAACATTATTCTGCCCGTCTCCTTATATATATGGGCCCTCTCGCTGTCGCCGAAAATAGGCCGAACGGTGTGGTTTCTCTTTCCGTTTCTCTTTCTTTCAGCCTTTCAGATGGTGCTACTCTATCTGTACGGTCACTCCGTGATAGCCGTTGATATGCTCTTAAATCTCATCACAACGAATACCGGCGAGGCGCTGGAATTACTCGACAATCTCCTTCCAAGCATTGTTTTCGTGGTCTTGATCTACGTTCCGCTCTTGTTGCTTGCCGGTTTTTCGATGGTTCGAAGGCAACAGCTCACCCAACCATTCTGTCGTATCGGTCGGCGAGCAGGTGCTGTCGGGGCTGCCGCAGGATTGTTACTCCTCTTTCTTCTAATCGTCTCCAACCATACAACGACAGATCATCGAGACCGTTCTCCATCATCAATCGCCAATTCTCAATTACCCAAAAGCTATACAGTTACAGATGACCTATATCCCGTCAACGTGCTGCACAACATCTGGTTGGCTGTCAGTCGTACTTACGCCACGACCCATTATGCCGAGACTTCGCGCCGCTTCACCTTTCGGGCAACATCTACACACAATCCCGACGAGCGTGAAATATATGTCCTTGTGATAGGGGAGACGGCCCGCGCCATCAACTTTCAGCTCTGCGGATATCGTCGAGCCACCGACCCGCAATTGCTTTTCGTACCGCATCTTGCCGTTTTCAAGCGTGCACTTACACAGTCTAACACCACGCATAAGAGTGTTCCGATGCTTCTTTCAGCCGTTTCGGCCGTCGATTTTGACAGTGTTTACCACCAAAAAGGCATCATTACGGCTTTTAAAGAGGCCGGATTCCACACGGTATTCTTATCTAATCAATTACCCAATCACTCCTTTATCGACTTCTTCGGACAAGCAGCCGACGAGTGGAAATTTATTCGCGCACATTCATCTAAGGCCGCTCCCGACGGTTATGACGACCGACTTCTGCCGCTCTTAGACGCTGTTCTCAAGCAGAACAGGCGCAAAGAGTTTATTGTTTTACATACCTATGGGTCGCATTTTGAATATCAAAAGCGTTATCCCCGTAGTCTGTCGTATTTCAAACCCGATGAAGCCAGCGAGGCAGAAACTTCCAATCGGCGCTCGCTCGTTAATGCTTACGATAACACTATTCGTTACACCGACCGTCTGTTGGCCGAAGTGATGCACCGAATCGAGGCTACCGGCGCTATGGGTGCATTGGTTTACGCTTCCGATCACGGTGAAAACATCTTCGATGACAGCCGTCATCTCTTCCTCCACGCATCTCCTCGGCCCTCTTATTACGAGTTGCACGTACCGTTGATGGTATGGCTTTCGACTCGTTATTGTGGTTTACGCCCCGGCGTTTTGCCTGTGCTCGCCGCCAACTGTAATCGACTGGTTGCTACAAACCTGTCTGTTTTCCACACGATGATAGACCTTGCAGGCCTCCGCACACCGTATTTCGACCGCCGCCGCTCTGTTGCCGCCTCGGCTTATCGCCCTCTTCCGCCCGTTTATCTCAACGATCACAACGAGCCGATTCCCCTCAATCGGATGGTCACTGATGCCGAAGACATCGCCCGTTTCAAGCAAGCGGGAATACCGTTGCAGGACTATCCTGCACGAAATAACAAAAAATGAAATTCCAATCAGCTCCTCTCTCACAGCGCAATGCGGAGACCGGTATTGAAAACGCTTTGATAACCGTAACCCAATTCAGCAAAGCCGCGGAATGCACGTTTACCGAATTCCAATCCGACAGGCGTAACTTGATAAGTCATTCGCCATTTGCGAACGGTTAACGGCACCGCATTGTCAAGCGAAACAGGACGAAACTCCATCTTCTGGCGTATCACACCCACGGATAAAGACGAATAGAGACGGAGCCAGTGACTGCGAAGTTCATACCAAGTCCATCGCACTGATGGGGCAATATAGAGTGTATGACTATGCATATGAATCTTTCTTTTCCTCCCCGCAGGGAACGGAATGAGAGGATGAAGCAGTTTAAGTTCGCCGTAATGATGCAAAGCGTGCCCCCAACCGACAGTCGCTCCCACCGAGAAACTATGTGAAATGCGATAGTGATATTGCAGACTGATGGTCTGATGTTTACGTCCTTCGAGGATGTGCGTGTATCGTTTGTCAGGATTCAGACCGTATTTCCGGCACATTTCAAGTGTGAAATCGTCAAATCTTTTGTCCAAAATATTGTCGAAATAGCCGAAACTTACACTCCATTCGTGGTGTCTCATCTCCTGTGCCTGTATTTTTACAGTAGTCAAAAGCAATGCGATGATCCAATATTTCATAGTTATTGATGTTGTTCTTTGATAGAACGCACTTGCAGTCAGATTCTTGCACGACCCCTGATCTGAATGTAAGGCCCATTGAAATGAACCTTAGCCAGAAGGTCAAAAGGCATAAGGATAAGAGAGTTCGTATGTTATTGAGAATCAAATACATATAATCGCCATTACGACTAACCGTTAAACGTCTTATGATTAACGGTTAATCGTACAGTAACTAACCATTAGTCACACGCCGTTTAACGGTCTTTCGTTTAGCAACTGACGGTTAATCGTTGAATAATTTGTCTCTTATTGATAGTCAGTAAAATATAGAGAAATCTCTATTCTGCCTCTCTCTCCCGAGGGAGAGGGCCGGAGTGAGGTTTTTATTAAGGGCCTGTTATTCTATCAATACAACAGCATAGGCGGCAATTCCATCTTCTCTGCCAATGGCATCGAGGTGCTCGTTGGTGGTGGCTTTGATGGAAATGTTGTCGGGATCGGTGCCGATGATGTCGGCAATACATTGTTGCATTGCCGGGATATGCGGATTCAGCTTGGGGCGTTCGGCACAAACGGTGGCGTCGATATTGCCGAGACGGTAACCTTTCGATGCAATCAAAGCTACCGTTTTACGCAGAATCACCTTGCTGTCCATATCTAATGTGTCGGCAGAAGTGTCCGGAAAGTGGTATCCTATATCACGCATATTGGCCGCACCGAGCATCGCATCGCAGATGGCGTGCAGCAAAACGTCGGCGTCACTGTGGCCTAACAGACCCGAACTGTGGTCTATCTTGATGCCGCCAAGCCATAAATCGCGGCCTTCTACCAAACGGTGGACATCGTATCCAAAGCCTACTCGAATCATTGGTAATTGAAAATTAATAATTGAGAACTGATAATTAGGAACCGTATTCATTGATAATCGGGAATTGAATGAATTCTCAATTCTTAATTATCAACTATCAATTCCCTGTTCATTTGCGCCGAAACAGATCCTTGATACCATCCATATCGAAGGTAAGAGAGAAGCGGAGGGTCTGGTCGAGTGGATTACTCTTGGTCGTGGCAATGACATATCCCGCATCCAAAGAGAACACATTCATCTTGAATCCGGCACCGACGGTAAAGTATTTAAGATCTCCTTTGTTGGCGCTTTCATTGTGATAGCCGGCTCGCAGACTGAATTTGTCATTGTAAATATATTCTGCTCCGATGCTCCATTGCACCTCTTGCATCTCTTCTTTGAATCCTCCGGGAGCGTCGCTGAAACTCTTGAAGATGCCGCTGATGCTCGAAACGTCGTAGTAATCGCGTTGAAGGCGGTCTTGGTAAGCCTGCGTGGTTTCGCCGTCTTGCTGTTTCGGTTTGGTGGGAACAAGCAATTTGTTAGCATCGGCGGCCAAAGTGAGCCGGTTGTAATTGTCAATGGGAATCATCAAAGCACCTCCCAGGCGCAGGTTTGTGGGTATAAAGTCGCTGTTGTCATCGTTACCCATATTGATTTTGCTGCCGATATTCGAGATATTCAGGCCCAAGCCCAACTGGCATTCACGCGCTCCGAGCGTGGGATAGGTCTGGTAATAGAGTCCCAAATCAGCTGCAAAGGCCGATCCCAGACTTGTTTCCTCGCTGTAACTGTATGTCAGATCGGAATAGATCCACCGCACACCGGCCGCAATCGACAATTTCTCACTCAGCATAATGGAGTAAGCCACATCGAAAGACATCTCATACGGGCGTATGGTCATTGCTGCTGTGCCGGGCTTGTTGGTCTCAACCTCGCCGAGAGAGAAGTATCTTAGTGAGCTTGAAACGGCCGAATAATTGCCGATTCGATAATAGCCTGCGAGATAGGCAAGGTAAATATCGGTGACCAATTGCCGCAGCCAAGGCGTATAATTCAGTGAAACGCCGGCCCGTGAGATGTTAAACGGGTACTTGGCGGGGTTCCAATATTGTGAATTTACATCCGGATCGGTGGCTACTCCGACATCACCCATACCAGCGCCACGGGCATCCGGAGCAATCATCTGCGAGGTAACGGAATAGTAAACGGGGTTGAACATCCGCGGTTTGTCCTGTGCCCGTACTATAATCGACGCTGTACAGAGCAGCGAGAGCAGGGCTATTCTTGTCAGTTTGTTCATTCTTCGGTCAATGATTTTAATAATGAAACGTTGTCATTGGGCTATTTATTGCTCGTAATGATTAGTTTTCGGGCTTTGGAAACGTAATGACTGCCGTTGCAGGCGATGCTTACGCGGTAGAGATAAACACCCGTTTCGAGCCGGTTTCCGTTGTCGGCGGTCAGATTCCAAGGCACGGTATAGGTGCCCGAAGTGCTCACACCGCGCTCTTGGTGGGTCCAAAGCGGGCAGCCGTTGAGGTCGAACACCTCGATGAGTACATCTATTTCGCTACCCGTTCGGTCGTGATTGATGATGAAACCGGTGGTCGTTGAGGCCGGGTTTTCAGTACATCCGATGCTGAAAAGAGACGGTTCGAGACCTTCTACGACCGTGAATGAGAGGCGTGTTGTCGATGAGTTGTTCAGCACATCCCACGCTCTGAATGTGAGTTCGTGCCTTCCCGGTGTCAGCATCGGTATGTTGAAAGCCACTGATCCGGCGGTATATGAATTGAAATCGTATGTAAAGCGGTCGTTCAACACATAGCTTTGCGCGGCCAGTCCGTCAATAGTCAGCTGCAAGTCGTGACCGATGCTGCTGCCGCTGACGTTCAGCCCGCTTTCGTCTCGTAGTTGAGCGACAAAGTAAGGTGTGCTGTTTACCTTTCCACCATTGGTAAACGAGGGTGAGTTGAGGTAACAATAGATGGCGGGTCCGATGGAATCGGTGCTCGAAATACCGCTTCCGCCGATGAGAAACCTATCTGATGAGCCGTGAGCAGTCATTGTTCGGCCGGTATTAACGGCATAGACGTTGATCAATCCGGTGCCTTCGGTATAGTCGATGTCCTTTGGAATGGCGAAGGAAAACGTGAAACGACTGCCCCGAACACTGTCGGAACCGTTAAAAATCGTGCGTGTCCGGTCGTGATAAGTGAATGGTGAGGAGGCGCCCGACTTCGAATTGTCGTTCAACCGGCACGTAATCAGCTCTCGTTTGTCTCTGACGAGGGCCGTAACGATGCCTTGAAAGTTGCTGACTCCCTCTATATGGCCTTTCACTGTGGCTACAGTGCCGGCCCGCAAACGTGCAATCGCTGTGGCAGAAGCTGTCGGAACATCGTTCACCGAGTCGATAACAGCTCGTAAGGTGGGCTGATTGAGCGCCAGAGCCGGGTCTCCCAAAAGGGCGTATTGCAGTTTATTAGTCGTCAAGTCTTGCTCGGTGGTAATCAATTCATTCTTAGCCAGTCGCTGAGCTTCGCCTATCGATATAGGTTTTCCGTCTTTTTTGCCGAGCACGTAGCGTAGAAACGCCATATTGATAACGCGGTTTCGGTCGGCATAAACGGTACGCGTGGTTCCGTAAAAGGCCACAGCGCCGCCCCGTTTGTTTAGAATGGCTACCTCGCCAATAGTCGGCACAGCACCATCGAACGGCATAATGTCGCACGACGCAGTAATCCAAAGCGGCAGATTCTTATTTGTGAAGCGCTCGAAATCTGTGAGTTTCAATACCGATTCGTGTGAAATTACATCCTCACGACCGTGTCCTGCATAATCCATTATCAATGCCCCATCGGTCTGTTGCTGCTTAATGGTGCGCTCAACATCGGGATATGTGAAGCCCGTAGACGACGATTCGCGACGGTAAGCATCCCACATCACCTTGCGAACAACGTACCCCGGATGTCCTGTTGCAGCCTGTTCGGCAGCGTCATCGGCGTCTTTCATATGGAGATTAGCGTTTCCGTCGTCGCCCATAAACAGCAAAGTGTTTTGCCACGGACCCGCGTTGGCATTACTAGCATAGGCTATCGTCTTGTCGACAAGCGTTTTGGCATCGTCTGGATCGACCACAGGGAAGCGCCCGACAGCTACATCCTGCTTGTCGGTTTGCTGCAAATCGCCCCCCTCGCCGTCGTCTAACAGACAGAAAAAACCATCGTCCACGTAACACGAAACCTTGTTAAACGAATTCTCGCTTTCATAACATAGCAGGTAATCTTCGGGCTTTGTGGCAGCCCAATGAGCCGTATTCATTCGGTTATCCCACGCACAATCGCCGAAGAGTAACAGATAACGGGGCAGATCTTCGGCCTTTTCGGCACGGTCGTAAAGCATTTTCAGATAGCGGCGATAGGCATTGGCGTCGGGCGTTCCGCTGCTGAACTCATTGAGAAGTTCGTCTGCCGGCACGATGCGCACTCGCAATCCGTCGTGACGTTCGTGGAAAGCGGCCAACCGACGAGCCTGCTCCAAGAGCTTTTGCGATGTCGGAATGATGATTACCATATCGCAAGCTGCATCGGCGTGACGGTCTTGCGGGGTGATGTTATGTACGTATTCGGCAGCCGGAAAGGCATCGACAGCTAAGCGAGGAGCCGGTTTTGGCGTGTCGAATGTGATGGAAATATAATCTAATCGTACCGGACCACCGGCCGTTGTACTGACAGTGACGGCGTTATCGGTCGTCAGATTGTCTACGGGCAGTGTAACAACGGCTTCCTTTCCTTTCTCATACGTGTCGGCTTCACTGTCTGTCCACATCATCGAAGCGGTTCCGATGCGTGTTCCGTTGCACGTGATGACGGCCTCGCTGGTGGTTCCCGCAGTTACGGCAACCGATAAAACGCCTCGCGATTGATGGCCGGGCGCTTTGACGTTGAATGTATGCGATGTGCCTTTGGCTATGGGAATGTCCTCGAAAAGATTGCGACCGCCTTGGTACCAAGCATAATTATCTACCTCGTGCAGGATGTGATAGTCGGCTGCCGAGGGATAAAACGATGCGAGAAAAGCTGTAGAATCGACCGTCAGAGGTGCTGCATCGCTTTCTGTAATAAAGTAATAGCCATAGTCGGAATAGGGGTTTCGCGTGCGAATGGTGGTCTTTCGGTCGGCCCAACTCACTGTACCGCGACCGTAAAAAAGTCGTTGTCCGCCCACGATACAGGTCGGAATTTCTTTCAAATCGTCATATTTGGTCAGGTCATTGGCCGTCAATATCTCGTTTTGTAGGTGTCCGCCGTAGCCGTAAATCTTTACTTTCTCAGGATGGGTAAAGCCTGCCCGTCGGATCACTTCATCCGTCAGACGATGCACGCCATTGTCTTTCACACGGATTTTTGCCCATCGTCCGCTCGCCAAAACAGAGTGGTCGGCATACGGCAGACTACTTTTCGGGCTGCGTGTAATGGCTTTTGCCTGCACTGCGGACGACTTCTTGCGCCGCGCCTCTATACTGATCATAAAGCTACTGAGTATCAGCCACTTGCCATTGCGGTGTACTAAGGGACAGAAATTCACTTCCAAGGCACCTCGTTTGCGGTCGACGACGATGCGACGGTTAATTCGCGGGAATGCAGGTAATACCGAATCGGCCAGCATCCGGAGTTTTTTCACTTCTGCAATAGGCATCTCCGTGAACTCGGGATATCTGATTCGGACGGTATAAACAGAGTCT
Organism: Hoylesella pleuritidis; assembly: GCF_963541955.1. NCBI lineage: Bacteria > Pseudomonadati > Bacteroidota > Bacteroidia > Bacteroidales > Prevotellaceae > Hoylesella > Hoylesella pleuritidis. Next base: position 63,251 of record NZ_CAUTUT010000014.1, read on the forward strand.
TTGAACTGGTCTCCAAGAGCAAATGAGCGGGTAAAATACGGCAATCGTCCCTCAATTCTGACGTCTTTCGCCGCCAAATTTACAAACTCTTGCCCTTGCATCTGTGTGCAAAGCAAGAGCAAAAGACTGATACAAAGATGTCTAATAATTCTCATTCCTTTACTCTTCTCCCCTCAAACAGATTGCGAAAAATGAGATTTCTTGTTCTCATTCGTGTCTCCTTTCTTTTGGAGGGGCTGCCGGAGACTATTTATTTGCAATTGAATTCCATTACCTTTTGCTCTTCAATATACCCTTCGATGTGGTCATCGATGTGTACGGGACCCGTTCCTGCGGGCGTTCCTGTATAAAGAATGTCGCCCGTTTTGAGGGTGAAGAACCGACTGATATAGGCTATCAGCTCATCTACTTGAAACAACATATCGCTCGTACAACCCTTTTGCACGGTGCATCCGTTGATATCTAACCGAAAGCGAAGTGCCTGAATATCGCGTAATTTGTGCACATCTATCCAGTCGCCGATAGCTGCTGAGCCGTCGAAACCTTTGCATAGGTCCCACGGCAGACCTGCTTTGCGCAGCTGTTGTTGCCATTCGCGGGCCGTAAAGTCTACTCCCAAAGTCACCGCATCATAGTAACGGTGGGCGAAACGCTGTGGAATCGTCTTGCCTAACCTACTGATTCGTACCACGATTTCGGCCTCATAATCGATTCGTCCCATATCATCGGGGATGAAAAAGGGCTTATGCGACCTTAGCAAAGCAGTGTCTGCTTTGGTGAAAATGACCGGAGTCTCCGGTTTATATAACGTTCCGTCCAACTCTTTATTGTGTTGGATGTAGTTCATTCCGACTGCAAATATCTTCATTCTGACAATTTTTTAGCCCTTTTTCTTCCCTTTCGGAGAAGTCGAAAAGGTGGGGTGGAGTGCTGTTTTACAAATTGATTATTGCTGATTGATATTGAGAGCTTGAGCGTTTTATAGCCGGTTGAGAATCGAAAATACACAGAGTACATTGCCGTTAACGCTTACTTGTATTGCGAAAAGCCGTTAATCGTCGTGTGATTAACTATTACTTGCACGCCGTTTAAGGGTTAGTTGCAATGCATTTGACTATTAACTGAATTGCTATTTGTATCTTTTCTGACTCCAAATCGCAGCAGACTGCTTTATTCTTATATTAAAAATGCCGGCCCTTTTTATAAAAGTGGCCGGCATATAATTATGTTTTACTAAAAAAGATGAGATGATTCGAGTATTATTCAGCCCGAAGCGTGAAGCGTTTGAATGCTGTCACGGTGAGCTCTTTATCCGCAGCGTGCAGGTAGTCACTGACAGTGAGCTTACTGTCTTGGATAAATTCCTGGTTTAATAGGCACGATTCTTTGTAGAATTTGGCCATTCTTCCCTTGGCAATATTCTGTATCATCTGCTCGGGTAAGTTGTTAGCTTTCTCCGTTGCGACGTCTTTCTTGATGCGACGGATTTCTTCTGCTTGTGCTTCTGTTATCTCTTTCTTAGCGATTCCTTCTGCAATGTGCTCCTCGTTTTCGGCTATATAGAGATTGAAACCGGCCTTCTTCAAAGCTGCCTGAACAGCTTTCTCAATCTGTTCTTCCTTTGTTTTCTCGATGGCTACCTTCAACTCGTTGTCCTTAACGTCCTGAGGCACGCTCGCTTCATCAAGAGCCACGGGATTCATAGCGGCAATCTGCATCGTCACTGCGTGTCCCTGCTCTTCTGCGGACTTGTTCAACCGAACCAAAGTGCACAAAAGATTCTTGTTCATATGGTTGTATGAGTAGATGTTTTGGCCTTCGAGATAGTTGTATCCGTCAAGTTCCATCTTCTCACCGGTGATTCCTGAGCGTGCAATAATTGCCTCTTGAACGGTCTGTCCGTCGTTGAATTTCAGGTTTTTTACCTCTTCTAAGCTCTTGGCTTTGGCTGCAACGGCCTCGTCGAGGATGTTGCGTGTGAGCTGAATATAGTCTTCGCCGTTGGCAACGAAGTCGGTTTCGCACTTCAAAGCGATGATGGCACCGAAGCCGTCAACTACTTTTACGAGCACGCAACCATTGGAAGTCTCGCGGTCTGAACGCTTAGCGGCGATAGCTTGACCCTTTTCCCGGATGATTTCTATTGCCTTTTCGATATTGCCCTCACTGTCGGTGAGCGCCTTTTTGCAGTCAGCAAGCCCCGCGCCTGTCAGTTTACGGAGTTTCTGAACATCAGCTATTGAAACATTCATTGTCAATATTCCTTTGTCATTTAGATATTAATAATAATGAGAAGAATTATTCTGCGGCAGGTGCTTCAGCCTCAACCGGAGTCTCAGTAGCAGCTGATTCTTCCTCTTTGCGTGCCTTACGAGATGTGCGGCGACGACCTTCTGCGGCTTCTTCTGCCTGTTCTGCGGCTGCTTTTTCATCCGCTTTCTCGGCTTTCCGTTCCTCTAATCCCTCGGCAATAGCAGTGCAACAAGCTGTGAGAATCACGTCGATGCTGTCTTTTGCGTCGTCATTGGCCGGGATAATAAAGTCTATATTCTTCGGATCCGAATTCGTATCGACTATTGCAAAGACAGGAATACCAAGACGGTTGGCTTCTCTTACAGCGATATTTTCTTTCATTACATCAACCACGAAGAGTGCGGCGGGCAGACGGGTAAGGTCTGCAATCGAGCCGAGATTCTTCTCCAACTTGGCCCGTTGACGGTTGATCTGCAAGATTTCACGCTTTGAAAGGTTGGCGAAAGTACCGTCATTCATCAGTTTGTCGATGTTCGTCATTTTCTTAACTGCCTTCCGAATAGTCGGGAAATTGGTGAGCATACCGCCCGGCCAACGCTCGATTACGTACGGCATATTGATGCTTGCAGCTCTCTCTGCAACCACTTCCTTAGCTTGTTTTTTAGTAGCGACGAACAGAATCTTCTTTCCTGATTTGGCGATTTGTTTCAAAGCGTCGGCTGCTTCATCGATTTTGGCAACTGTCTTGTGTAGATCGATGATATGGATACCGTTTCTTTCCATAAAGATATACGGTGCCATAGCCGGGTTCCATTTACGACTGAGGTGGCCAAAATGGCTTCCTGCCTGTAATAATTGGTCAAAATTAGTTCTTGACATTTTGTTTTCTTTCTTTTGATTGTTTACTTTCTGTTGAATTCTTTTGTTAGAACCAGCCGCCGAGTAGTACTCCGATCGAGTGTCTTGGCGGTTTAGATGCTAAACGAATTGTCTGTTTTGAGTTGAGACGTTAATGAGTTTATAGGTCGATTCGCTATTTCTGACAAGATATCTGTCACAAACTTAGAAATGATAAACTTAAAAACGAACACTCTCAAATTAACGCTTACTGAACTGGAAGCGTTTGCGCGCCTTTGGACGACCCGGTTTCTTACGCTCGACAGCACGTGAATCGCGTGTGAGAAAACCTTCGTCTTTCAACGCTTTCTTGTCGTCGGCATTGATTTTAACCAATGCGCGGGCAATGGCAAGGCGCAAAGCCTGACTCTGTCCGGTGAAACCGCCGCCGTCAAGATTTGCTTTGATATCGTATTTCTCGGTAACTTCGAGCAGCTGCAGCGGTTGTTTAACAACAAATTGCAGGATAGCTGATGGGAAATATACCGTTAAATCTTTTTTATTTATCGTGATCTTACCGGTTCCTTCAGTGAGGTATACACGAGCAACGGAGCTCTTACGGCGACCGATAGCATTAATCATTTCCATCTTTTCCTAATTATTTATACTGGTTAATATCAATTGCCGTGGGCTTCTGAGCAGCCTTATCGTGCTCAGCTCCATTGTAAACGTACAGGTTTTTCAATATTTTGCGGCCGAGAATACCCTTCGGAAGCATTCCCTTTACGGCGTGGCGGATGATCTTCTCAGCACCATCGGGGCGCTTACGAAGCTCTGCGGGCGTGCTGAAACGCTGTCCGCCGGGATAACCGGTATAACGAGTGTAAACCTTATCAGTCTCTTTCTTGCCCGAGAAAATTACCTTCTCAGCATTGATTAAGATGACATTGTCTCCACAATCCACGTGTGGTGTGAAGCTGGGTTTGTACTTTCCGCGAAGTAATTTGGCTACTTTGGAGCACAGGCGACCCACAACCTGGTCACTGGCATCGACTACCACCCACTCCTTTTTAGCTGTTTCCTTGTTCACGGAAATAGTTTTGTAACTTAAAGTGTCCATTTCTTCTTTTCAATTTTACTACTAAAAAACATTTCATTCGTTGGCTCCGGACGATTCACTAACCGTCGCGCTCGGCCAAAAGCACGACTATTAACACGCCCGAAAGTGGGGACTCTAAGTTCATCCCCGAAATAATCGGACTGCAAAGTTACATATTTTATAAATAAAACACAGGTAAGACCCAGGATGAAATCTTGTGAATTATGTATTATTAACAATCTTAATGTTTTTTGTGTCGTATCGAATTGCTTTCTGATGAATGGTTTGGCACCAATTCTCCGGCTCCAGCTTGCGGATTAATAAAGAATTTAAATACGCTAATAAATAGTTAAAAAAGACGGTTTTGTTTGTTCTTTATACCGATATTCGTTTCTTTATAAAGACGAATCCGATAAAAACGACTGACCGCTTAACACTACATAACGATATGCCTGACTTGAAAACGATTTTGCTTTCTGCGCTTTTGACAATGGGCATAGCCCCTTTACAGGCACAAACCGTATATGGGAGGATAGTTGATGAGCACTCGAAGCCTGTGAAATACGCCAGTGTCGTGGCGTTGAATCCCGCGGACTACGCTCAGAAAACATAGAAAAGATCGAGGTCATAGCCAACTTGTGATCAGAAACTGCATTCAACTTTCTCTTCGTCCAATGTCTTCGTCTCTTCGGCAATGTACGGCCGGCGGCTTCCGCAAGTCAAGTTGATCGTCTATTACACATCCACTTGGGGAAAGACTCACAGTGCGTCGAAGATAGAAAACAGCAATCAGGAAGATAGAAATAGGGCAATATAGCAAAGAACTTATCCCCCATTACCTCTCCGTCGTATTTTAAATAGAAAGAGATTTGTATTCCCCTGATATCTAATTATATACAGACCTCATTCCAATGAATGCTTACTTACCTCGAAACTCCTTAATTCCTAACCTTGCAATTAATGGTTAATCACTCTGCGAAAAGCCGTTAAACGGCGTGCGATTAACCGTTAATTGCGAGGTGATTAACGGTTAATCGAAATAGGATATGTATCTGATTGATATTCAACTATATAGAAAGCAGGTGCCCATTTGTGGGAATCGAAGTTTCGGCTGACGTATACAAATTTTAAAATAACTAACTTTTGGTTTTCTGTTTGGTTCCTTGATATGAAAAGAAAGTTTGCAATTTGCCTGATTATCTACTATTTTTTCTGCTGTTATCATATTGCTCTTTGAAAAAGAATGCGTAATTTTGCGCCTTTAAAATACAACCTTTATGGAAAAGAATGAGAAACAATCGGGCAGTCTGATCTATGGAGTCAACGAGCGGCCGGCGTTGCGCGACACCCTTTTTGCGGCCATTCAACATCTTCTTGCGATATTTATCGCCATCATTACACCACCTTTAATCATCGCCAAAGCATTGCATTTGGATCTTGCTTTGACTGGTTTCTTAGTATCGATGGCTCTTTTCGTGTCGGGCATTGCTACCTTTATTCAATGCCGGAAGATAGGTCCTGTGGGTTGCGGACTGCTTTGTGTGCAGGGCACCAGCTTCTCATTCATTGGTCCCATCATTGCAATTGGCAACGCAGGAGGCCTTCCGCTCATCTTTGGAGCGTGTATTGCAGGCGCTCCGGTGGAGATGATGATGAGCTATTCGTTTAAATATCTGCGTCGGATTATTACGCCGTTGGTCAGCGGAATCGTTGTAATGCTCATCGGATTAAGCCTGATCAAAGCTGGTATTGTGGCCTGTGGGGGCGGTAATACGGATGCCCCCGACTTTGCTTCACCGCGTAATCTACTGGTGGCCAGCGTAGTTTTGCTCAGCGTTATACTGCTCAATAGCACGCGCAATAAGTATATTCGGATGAGTTCGATATTTACGGGTGTAGTCATCGGCTATATCTTGTCGCTCGCCTTGGGGATGGTCGATTTCGGAAATATCGCTGCCCACAGTTCTACGGCATTCTATGTGCCGGCTCCTTTCAAGTTGGGCGTCGACTTCAATGTATCTTCCATCATTGCCGTTGCATTGGTTTACTTGGTTACGGCGATAGAAGCCACGGGCGATGTAACGGCCAACTCGATGATTTCCGGTCGTCCGGTAGAGGGCGAAGAATATGTCAAACGAGTGTCGGGAGGCGTCTTGGCCGACGGTATTAACTCGCTGTTGGCTGGCGTTTTCAGTTCTTTTCCCAACTCGATATTCGCTCAAAACAATGGGATTATTCAACTAACAGGCGTGGCTAGCCGTTATGTGGGTTACTTTATCGCTGTAATGCTCATTTTGCTCGGGCTTTTTCCCATCGTGGGTATCGTCTTCTCGCTGATGCCTTCGGCTGTTTTGGGTGGCGCAACACTGTTAATGTTCGGTACGGTGGCCGCTGCCGGTGTGCGCATCGTGGCCTCGCAGAAGCTTGATCACCGTTCAATGCTTGTTATTGCAGCCAGTTTATCGCTCGGAATAGGCGTCGAACTGATGCCCGACATTCTGCGACAGCTGCCCCTAAGTGTGCAAACTATTTTCTCATCGGGCATTACCACGGGCGGACTTACAGCCATTATCTGTAACGTATTGATTAATTTGAAGAAATAAACACACGCAATGGACAAGTTAAAACAGCGTATTCTGCAAGACGGTAAGTGCTATTCCGGTGGCATCTTAAAGGTAGATAGCTTTATAAATCACCAAATGGACCCTAATCTGATGATGGAGTTGGCCAAGGAGTTTGCTGCTCTTTTCGCCGGACTTCACATCAATAAGATCATCACAATAGAAGCAAGCGGCATCGCTCCGGCTATACTTGTGGGCTATCTGATGCAACTTCCCGTGGTGTTTATCAAAAAGAAAGAACCCAAAACAATGGAGAATATGCTCACATCTGTGGTTCATTCATTTACGAAAGACCGCGATTACACGGTTTGTATCAGCACTGACTATCTTACAAAAGATGATCACGTGCTCTTCATTGATGATTTCTTGGCCAACGGCAATGCGTCGATGGGGGTGATAGACTTGTGTCGTAAGGCCGGCGCTAAGATTGAAGCGATGGGCTTTATCATTGAGAAAGCATTCCAGCAAGGTGGCAAAACCCTTCGTAAACACGGCATTCGCTACACGGCTTTGGCCACTGTCGAGAGCTTGGACGACTGTAAAATCAAGCTGAAATAACAGCGGATAAAGGTGGAAAAGCTCAGTAACAGTGATATTGTGCGTCGATCTGAATCGCGTGCCGAACTCGCTTTGGCTTCGGGAAAGGTGCTTCTCACGGATTGTTTCATCAGGGAAAATATCACGATGAGGCCTAATTAGCGGGCTGTTACAAACAAACGAATGGGCCGTATATTGGTATCTACTCTCGAAACGGTTTCAAACAACGCTACAGCTTGGTATTGCCAGAAGTTGATTTTCCGTAATATACCGCTTTGGATGGTACTTTCTACGCTCGAAAAGACCTATAATGTGCAGATTCATTTATCTTCGTCGATCAACACCAAAGACCTTTTCACTGGTACGATAACAAGCAAGAGTCTCAATAAAGACCTTGAAATTCTCGAAGCCTCTTGTCATTTCCATACAAAATACGGGGCAACACGGTAGGAATCTGTCGCTGAATAATAAAAAGGAAACAGATTTATCCGCTACCGTTTCTCTTTCATTTTTATTTCAAGACTCATCATTGCTGTAACTGATTGATATACAATGCTGTATGGGTTTGTTGCAAATCACATTGCAACTAATGATTAAACGCACGGTAATTAACTATTAATCGCACGCCGTTTAACGGCTTTTCGCACAGTGATTGATGCTTAATTGGAAATGTGGTATAATGTAATTGTCATACATTATATATCTTACTGATAATTAGAGGATTACAAACCAGATGCGGGAATGTAGGATAATCGTGTATCGAAACGTCAATATGGATGATAAAACAATCGTATTCAATCTCCTTTCATTATTTTTTATTATCTTTGCTCACGTTTTAAATGCTGTTTCATATATGAATAGACTGTTATTGACCATTGCTTTTTGGATATTCGTTATCATATCGCAGGCCCGGAATATTGTCTTCAATCATTTGCTGCCAGAAAACGGACTGTCTCAGATTACGGTTAATAACCTCTATGCAGATGAGAATGGAAAGATCTGGATTGCTACGCGTGTGGGATTGGATTGTTATAACGGCAATTCCATTCAGGTGTTTCGACACAATCCACGCGATGAGCGAAGCCTTTTCTGTAACAATGTTCTGCGGCTGACCGGTGATGGAAAAGGTAAGATTTATCTGCTCTGTTCAGAGGGGGTAGCAGAACTTGACATTCCTACACATCGTTTTACGACGCTTAAATACGGCAGAGTGGGCACCATTTGTTATCAAGATCGGCTATATATCAGTATAGGAAACTCTATTTTATCTTATGATTCGAAAAACAAGAAGTTTATGCCCTACCTGAAATTGCCTGTCAATGTACAGATAACTGCTCTCGCGATGGATGCCTTGCATCGGTTATGGATCGGTACACAGACAGGCGGAGTGTTTTGTTATGCGGGTAAAACGCTGTCACATCCTATAATTGAAGGCAATATCACAACTATTTATGAAGATGGCCGGTACACCAAATGGATAGGCAGTTGGCATCACGGCTTTTGGACAATCGATGCAAAAGGGAATATCGAAAATATTCGTCAAGGACAAGGTTTAGTCTCCAATTTTGTGCGTGCTTTTCACGAAGACAATGAAGGTAAGATGTGGATCGGTACCTTTCACGGTCTGATGCAATATGACAGACAAACGAAAGACTTTCGTCTATTTACGGCAATGAACTTGCCGGGCGGTCTGACAGATTCGAGTATATGGAGTATTATTAAAGATCGGCAAGGTACTTTGTGGCTGGGAACCTATTTCGGCGGAGTCAACTATTTTAATCCGGAATATGAAATATTCACCCATTATCGTGCTACGAACAGCGAACGAATAGGATTGAGCAATCCGGTAGTAGGCAGAATGACAGAAGACAGTGCAGGTAATCTGTGGATTTGCACCGAAGGAGGAGGTCTGAATGTCTATCATCCGCGTACCAAAAGCTTTACGCGGTATCTCTATCCGGGAAAGGTTATCTCGCAAAATAATCTGAAAGCCATTTACTTCGATGCTTTGCGTAATACGATTTGGGTAGGCACACATCTTGGTGGTCTTGACAGAATAGATCTTAAAACGGGGACATCTACATTCTACCGTCATCGCCACGGAGATGGTAAAAGTTTGCCGTCAGACATTGTTCGAGATATCATTGCCGACGGGAGACAACTCATCATTGCCACACAAGATGGTGTAGCGATGATGAATCCGGAGCAAGGCAGCTTCAACTCTCTTTTGGTGAAAGAGCAACTCGGTGCCGTGCCCAGTATCTGTTTGGATAATAAGCATCGTCTTTGGATTGCCACAGACGGGAAAGGCGTATTCCGATATGATATCGCATCCGGTAAATATCGACATTTTACATTTTCCAAAGAGAAAGGAAGTTTGAGCTGTAACAATATCAACAATATAATGAAAGACAGTCGGGGACGTATCTGGTTGTCGACGGCTTATGATGGTATTGACCTTTATGACGAGGCTACCGGAACTTTTGAGAATTACGGACAGAGAGAAGGTTTGATGAGCGATTGCGTTTATACTACCCAGATGTCAGCATTCGACAGCAATTGTTTGCTGCTGATTACCAACCGTGGATTCTCTATTTTCAATATCGAAACAAAGCGATTCCGCAATTATGACCACGCTAATGGATTTCCGTTGGCTACCATCAATGAAAATGCGCTTTATGTAACACGTAATAAGGAAGTGTTTATTGGCGGAGTGCAAGGTATGGTTTCGTTCTATGAAAAAGACCTATATAAGCGTACAAAACCTTACCAATTGGGATTCGGCAGGCTCTTTGTAAACAACAAAGAAGTGTCTCCCGGCGATTCAACAGATATCTTAGCACAAGACTTATCATATTTAAAGGAGATTACCTTGCCACATACGGCATCGGTGTTCAGCATCGAATATTCCACGACGAACTATATTAAAGCTAATGGCGACTTGCTAAAATATCGGCTGATAGGTTCGTCCCGGGAGTGGATTCCGATACAGAGAGGGCAAAAGAATTTGATTTTCACAGGGCTGCAACCGGGTAAATATATCCTGGAACTCTGTTCTGAACGATCGGATATACCTGTATCACGGCTCACAATTCATATTCTTCCACCTTGGTATTTATCGTGGTGGGCTTATCTCTGCTATGTGATTTTAGCCTTGGCAGGAGTCCGGTGGTTAGTATCCGACTATCGCAATCGCATCCGTCTGACTGAATCGTTGGAGTATGAGCAGCAACACGTAAAAGACATAGAAGAATGTAACTTAGCGAAAATACGCTTCTTTACCAATGTCTCACACGAAATACGTACGCCGCTGACCATTATTATTGGTTTGTCTGAAACCTTGTTAGGATCGAAAACGTTTCCTTCTTCTGCCTATAATAAGGTTTTGGGGATTTATAAAAACAGCAAACAACTGAAAGAATTGATTTCCGAACTGCTCGATTTCAAGAAACAAGAGCTTGGACATATTCATATCCACGCCTATCGGCAAGACTTGACAGCTTTCGTTCAGGAGAATTGTTTGCTCTTCAAAGAGTTTGCAGCTGGTAAAGGAATCAACTTGGTATTCAGACAAGAAGGACCTTTGACGCTGTTGTTCGACCAAAAACAGATGCAAAAGGTGGTGAATAATCTTCTTTCCAATGCAATCAAGCATACGCCGCAAGGCGGAACTGTTACCGTGACCGTGTACAGTGATACGACACATGCCTTGATTTCAGTGACGAATACGGGTAAAGGTATCCCTGTGCAGGAACTCGACAAGGTGTTTACCATTTATTATCAGATACGCGACTTTGAAAGTCTCTCGGACATTGGCACCGGTATCGGCCTGCATTTAGCGAAAAGTATCGTTGAGTTACATCACGGAGAAATTACTGTCGAGTCGCAAATAAACCAAAGCACGACCTTTATCGTGAAGCTGCCATTGGATGAAAATCTGTTCAGTAGTGAAGAAATCGAACACGAAGAACCCAAGGTGCTCCTGAATCAATATGAGAGTCAGGAAGAAAAACAAATTGATGAGCCACGTGTTGTACCCGATGCTTTAGACGCAACGATTCTCATTGTTGAAGATAACGATGATATCCGGCAGTTGCTCATCAATATTTTCTATCCGTATTACCGTATATTGACTGCTGTCGACGGGCGTGAAGCGTTGGAAATCATACACGATGAAATGCCCGATCTTGTGGTGAGTGATATTGTAATGCCTAATATGCCTGGCACGAAATTATGTAAAGCGATAAAACAAGACTTTTCGATTTGTCATATTCCGATTGTTCTACTCACGGCAAAAACTTCTATTGAAAATACAGTAGAAGGACTTAAAATCGGTGCCGACGACTATATTACCAAACCGTTTAATAGTGATATTCTTATATCACGTTGTAATAACTTGGTTAATTCTCGGCGGTTGTTACAGCGAAAGTTTAGTCGGCATCCGCACACTCACGCCGATCTGCTGGCTTCCAACCCCTTAGACAAAGACTTATTAGATCGTGCGATGAAGATAATAGACCGTTATTATAAGGATTCCGACTTCAATGTCGATACCTTTGCAAGGGAAGTCGGTATGTCGAGAACGGCCCTTTTTACCAAATGGAAGACCTTGACAGGGCAGACACCGAAAGTTTTCATCCTCAATATGAGATTGCGAAAAGCTGCTGATATGTTACGTAATCGTCTTGATTTAAGTATTGCAGAAATCAGCGACAAGAACGGATTCTCCAGTCCGCGTTATTTCTGCAAGTGCTTTAAGGATGCTTACAAGCAGCAACCATCGGCATATCGGCACGGAAAAGACGCCGAAACATTTGAAGAGGAAGGAGAAGAGAAAACTATACATACCGCCACTTAACTAAAAGGTTCGGTCTTCGACCAATTTCTTTTGATAAAATGACAAATCACTTACGACAAAAACGAGATGAAGAAAAGAATTCTTTTTATTTGCTTAGGCAATATTTGCCGTAGTCCGGCAGCCGAAGGTGTGATGCGGACATTGGTACATCGGGCCGGCCGAGATGCCGAGTTTGAAATCGACTCGGCAGGAATCGGCGGTTGGCACGTAGGGCAATTGCCCGACAGCAGGATGCGCCGACACGGCGCCGAGCGCGGATATACCTTTGATTCACGTGCCCGACAGTTCTCCGAAAATGATTTCTCGCATTTCGATTATATTCTTGTAATGGATCACGACAACTTTCGTGCTGTCACAGCAATGGCGCCCACACCCGCGGATAGAAACAAAGTACGAATGCTCACCGATTATTTGCAGCAGCATCCAGATGCCTCTGTCGTCCCCGATCCTTATTACGGCGGCCCCGCAGACTTCGATTATGCTTTAGATTTAATCGAGGATGCGTGCAGGGGAATACTCAATCGCATATAGGGAACATATATTTATGTTGAATGAACCGTGTGCGAGGCTGGTATAGAACCTTTGTGGAATTATTGGGAATTATTGGGAAGAAAGCCTTGCACTTGACATCTATTCATTTCTCGATATAGCTTTCTATCCATATGGCAGTAGTACCAAAGATATAGAACGGCAATGGCGTATATCTTATTCCAATCAATGCTGGGCGATTTTCTATCATTACATTCTTGTAAAATCCCAGCCATTTGTAGGTTAGTGTCTCATCACAATCGTGGTCTACCGCATAAGTAAGGCAACTTCCGACAACGATGCCTGCCGTGAAAACGAGGGCAGCCTTGGTGGCAAGCAATGTTGCGGCGGCCACTGCTGCCGCACCGGGCGTGGCACGATCGCGGCGGTAATGGCAATTCCGATACGGGCCCTACACAAAGTGCGCACAGACCTGCATAGAAACTTTGCGGATTCCGGCAGCCGAAACTCGCAGAAATCTTTCGGTCGTCTACATTCAGCAAGGAGTCTTTCGTAGTTCTTACTACCTCCTATTTTACATTATTTTTACAAATTCCAAGTTGCTAGTGCCAAGAGCTCCTCGTAATCCTTTGGAATTCACTTTTAAGTTCGGGATACTTCCTTTTGATACATTAAAGTCCAGCTTTTACTTTATTATGATCCTGTCATTTATTGAATACGCGTTTAAATTCTTTCTTGGACAAAATATGCCCTAAATATTGCTTTACGTGGTGTCGTTGGTACATATTATGTACAAGTCATTGTGAAGATAACTGCTCATTTTGTTTACTTTAAATATTGAGGATTGCGATTTATATAGTTAGGATTCCAATATTCTACAACCTGTCGGTTTTCAAAAGGCTTTCCCACAAATAGAAAATGTCCGTAAACTTTCTTTTTCCTAAATTTATATTTATTAATTATGAAACGAAAAACATCTTTAATAGAATCGTCTTTTTTGAATAAGAAGTCTATGTTTACAGGACTGTACAGCAGAATTTTTTTTCTCTCAAAATTTAAGATAATCATCCGGGTTTTGTCTATTGAAGTATTCAAGCCTCTTATGCTATATAGATTTTGAATATTATCTCTATAAAATAACTTACTATTCTTATAGAAATAGAGTTCTTCGTTTTTTATTTCCAACCGTATTTCCCGTAAAGTTATTAAGTATAATGTAATGAAAGGAATAGCCACGCATAAGCTCCCTCTCATTATTAGTTGATAAGAATTAAATTGCTTAGGTTCAAAGAAATTGTAGTAAAGTAGCATACCAATAGCAACTGACAACAGTCCTAATCCCAATACTCCTGCCATATTACAAATGGTAATCCTGATTTTAAATGTTTTTTCCACTTGTCATTCCTCCAACTTTCTTAATTTAAATTGGCAAAGATTTTCGATATTATATTTTACAGCTTCATTTATCGAAAGGTTTGATTCTTTGACAATGTGTGTGTCTTCTGATCTAATGTGCATATTAAATAAAACTTACGATATCTGTGAACTTATACACCTATTTTATATTTTCCCAAAATGAGGTCTTGTTGATACATATTAGGTACAGATCATAATGAATGATAACTGTTCATTTTAAAGATTCAAAATTGTGGTTTATATAGAAAGGATTCCAATATTCTTCAATTGCTTTGTTTTCTATCTTTTTTCCGAGACATAGGAATCTGCCAAATACCCTTTTCCTCTTAAATGTCGATTCGTGTATAATAAAATAAAAAACATCGCTGAGTTGGTCGTCATTTCTAAACAAAAGATCTAACTTCACTGGACTTCGTAACTCTATCTTTCTGTCAACAAAGTAAAATATCACGATTCTAATACCTGTGGAAGGATTATTCTTTGCAATAATCTTTTGCAAATTACGAAAACTATTTTCATAAAAAAGCCTATTATTTCGATAAAAGGATAACTTTTCATTCTTTATTTCTAATCGTACTTTTCGTAAAGTAATCAGGTATAGTGTAATGAAAGGAATAGCCGCGCATAAGCTCCCTCTCATTATTAGTTGATAAGAATTAAATTGCTTAGGTTCAAAGAAATTGTAGTAAAGTAGCATACCAATAGCAACTGACAACAGTCCTAATCCCAATACTCCTGCCATATTACAAATGGTAATCCTGATTTTAAATGTTTTTTCCACTTGTCATTCCTCCAACTTTCTTAATTTAAATTGGCAAAGATTTTCGATATTGTATTTTACAGCTTCATTTATCGAAAGGTCTGCGGTTCCACGTTGTCGGTGTTCTACAATGTGTATTTCTGAGAGCATTCAAGCCTTCTGTAGCATATTTCTCATACCAAATTGTAAAAGGTACGCCTGGGGATACCTAAACGCTTGAGGGACTGAACAATACTTAACTCTGAACGCTTTACTGTCAGAACGATGGCCTCTTTCTCTTCCGCACTATAACGTATATACGATTCATGCATAGGATTTATTCGATGAGTTTCAAGTTTTTTACAACGTCATATCTCACTACCAAATCAGCAAGTGCTTCTTCTAAACGAATATTTTCTTGACGAAGTTCTTTTACCTCATCACTTGTTGCTTCACGAACGATATCTCCATCAAGGCGAGCTTTGCCAGCCTCAATAAATTCCTTATTCCATTTGTAATAAGTACTATCAGATATACCATATTTATGGCAGAGTTCAGCAATACTCTGCTCGTCACGGATACCTTCCATCACTATCAAAACTTTTTGCTCTGAGGTGGAAATTCGCTTAGTGTTACGACGGATATCCTTTAATAAGGATTTTGAAGACTCCTGCTTAGGATTCACTGAAAAATTCTTTTTTGTTGTCATTGTGCAAATATACCTTATTTATTAATAATTCAAACTACCCCCCCAAACTTAATTGGAGATCCTGTTGTGCACTTTAGTTTGACAACGTACAACTGTTACTCAGAAAAAGAGCCATTATAGAAACTGTGAATGATGAACTTAAAACATTGCACAGGTTCCCTCACTTTTCATTGTAAGCGAACAAAGGGATTGTCCGATAAGAGTCTTGTCGTAAAACTGATTCTATTGAATAACAGTCATATAGTGAGAATTATTTCTCGTTTTGCAGTTTCCAAAATTTAGTGAAGGAGTATCCTTGTCTGCATTGGTTTTGTGATGAATCTTATAGCAGTATTACAATAACATGAGTCCAGTATAAGAGAAGGAAATATTGTCGTCCGCCCTTTTTATCCGACAATTCGAAAGTCCATTACCAAGCTCGTTTCATTGTTTCCTTTAAATTACCCCTTTTCCATTTTATTATAAAATCGTGAGAGAACATTTATTGTAAGTAAGGCATCAATATATTTATTATTGGTTTCATTTTCAAAATTTTTAGATATAATAGCACCAAGTCTATTTTTCTTAATATGCTCATTGAATGTATAATAATTGCCATTATCTAAATCTTGTCGCATCCTTTCTAAATAGAGAAGAATTATTTTATATATATCAAGCTTTGGAAAGTTATTGATGAACTCTTTGGTTTTATTAACAGCTTCCGTAAATAGTAAATCAAATTCTTTGCGAGTAATAGTTATAGAAAAATTACCTTGTATAAAATCATCTATAGTTGAACCTTTAAGATTATATGAATATTTTTCGTTAATAATATTTAGAATTCCAAATTCATTTTTATTACTTTCATTCATAATTTTTATTTTTGATTATTGGGATAAATAGGGAGAACCTTTTGCTTTGGAACAGTGATAGAACCTTTTATGGCTTGATTCTCTTTCGGTATATATATTTGTGATCCTGTTCCTTCTGTTTTTACTGGAATATTTTCTCCATTTTTTTGCAAACTCCAAGTGTCATCAATTGGTGCAGAAGTACTCTGTAGGCCATAAGAATCTTCTTCTATGTTTATTTGGTTCTTATTAACCTTATCTATTTGATTAGATGGATGATAATTTTCATCTCGTACACTATAACGCTCAGAGATACCTAATTGAGAAGGACTATTAGAATTATTATCTGTGTAGTATTGACCTTTTGCGTAATTTCCTTTAGTATTATGTTTTTGATATTGATATAATTTTGTCCCTTTTTTAAGTAGTATTATTCTAACAGGCATCTGATAGTCTATACCGCTTAATTCCGATTCCATCACTTTCGTGGCGTCGGTAATATCCATTCCGTTTTTAATTCTTTCATCATACACCTTTTTATAAAAATCAATGGCTACCTTTTGTCTACTACTCATAATATCTCGTTTAAACAGCAATTTACTACCCTCAATATATCCCTTATTGGCTATCCTTCGCAATGCATAAGGTATTTGATAATCTGCATTTATTGTCTGTATATTCAATCCCACCATGCTAAGAGGAGTGGCCGCGGCATTTGCAATTTCT